>JAFVCY010000063.1 GCA_017478805.1 Clostridia bacterium | reverse complement strand
TTATAAAAATGACTTTCAGCTTTCTTTTTTGTTTTTACTGGTACTACTTGTTCTACTCTATTTTGTTTTCTAATATAATTATCAATTAAATCAACAGTTTTTTCTGCAGCTGCAAATAATAAAAATAAAGCACTGAAAAAAACTGTTACGTTTGCTAAATAATACATAAATCCCATTTATCTCACCTCTCTTTCTTAAACTACATATCTTATTTTTGTATCTTTTATATCTATGCTATCGTAATGTCTTGTTTTATTCATATAATTGTCTAAATCTTTCTGTTGATATTGCCTTACTCTACCTATCTTGTTATAAGGTATTTCTGGTATCTCATATTTTAACTTTCTGACTGTTACTCTTAAATATGCTGCTGCTTCTTCAACAGTCCAGTACTTTTTTTCTTCCATACTCTCCCCTTCTTTCTCTTGCCCCCCATGTTATAATGTAATGGGAGGTGATAATAATGAAATTAAACTATGATTGCATTAGATACATTCTATTAACTATTGAAGAATCAGATAGTGATAGAATTCTGGCAAGTAACCTTGCAAATGATGAGTTTGATGCTAAAACTGTTCTATATCATATTGAATGTCTGTTGGATGTTAATTATCTAGACGTAAGTAAACCTATTCAAACTCTTGATACAACGTATAAAGACTATTTTATATATAGAATTACAATGCAAGGTCATCAATTTCTAGATAGTATTAGAGATAATAACATTTGGAATAAAACAAAAACTACTGCAAAAGAAGTTGGTGCTACAACTTTAAAATCTATTTTAATGATTGCAGAGAATGTTATTGCAAATGTAATATCTTCAAAACTTAATTAGTAATAAAGTTTTCTACTGGTGCAGATATTGTTAATGTAAGTTCTACAATATCTGTATTTCTTTTTATTTCATAGTTTTTAATTCCTTTTATCAATATATCGTCTATTTTTATTTCGGCTTTATCTTCTGTTTCTATAAGTTCAATTTTGCTAAACTTACTTTCCATATTATCTTCCTTTCTCATATCTCCTATATAATAAATTAATTCAGCTAACATATAAAGTTAGTTACTATTCAAAAAAAATTCTATAGGTATATTAAAATTTTTAGACAAATCATAAGCTTCTTTAAGTGTAAACTTACATTTTCCCTGTTCTTTTCTAAAATAAGTTACATCATATTCACTACCTAAAAATTTTAAGAACTCTTTAACTGGTATTTTATTATCCTGTCTAAACTTTCTTAATTGAATTAACATTTTAATCACCTCTCTAACTTTCAAAGATATTTTATAACATATAAAGTTAGTTGTCAATACTTTTTTTGTATTTTCTAACATTTTAAGTTAGTTATGTTGACTAACATTTTAAGTTATATTATAATATCAATATAAAAAAATTTTGTAGGTGATGAAATGACTTTAGGTGAAAGAATAAAAAAATTAAGAGAAGATAAAGGTAAAACGCAACTTGATATTTCAAAGGTTTTAGGTACTACATATCAGACTGTATATAAGTATGAGAAAGATATTGCAGTACCACCAGCAGATGCACTAGTTAAGTTAGCAGATTATTTTAATGTTACAACAGACTACTTACTTGGCAGAGATTTTAAAAACGAAAAGCTCCAAATCGCAGCCAGTATGAAAGACAATTTAGACTTATCTGATATGTCTGAAAGTGAAAAGAAATACATTACTGATTTTGTTAATATGATGAGA
>JAFVCY010000062.1 GCA_017478805.1 Clostridia bacterium | reverse complement strand
TAATGTTATACTATGTGGATTTGTATCATATTGACCAGTATAGTCACTTGATGAGTAAGATATTGTCTTCTCATTTGCTGAAACAAATATAGCGTAACTAGCAGTTTTTGTTTCATATTCATACTGCTCTCCATCTGTAACAGTTGCCGTTATAGTGGTTGTCCCTTCTGCTATAATAGTTACTTCTCCTAAGTTTGATACTGTTGCAACTGCAGTATTACTACTTGAATAAGTAACCGTTCCATCACCTGTTTTAGTGATTGGGTTAGTAAAATTTGCATCTCCTACCTTCTTGCTATAGTTCTTTACTGCAAATTCTATTTTTCCTTTTTTCTTTGTAGCAGGTGTTTCAGGCTCGTTTTGGTCTTCTTCTCCACCAGGTTTAACTGTTACCCCTTGAGTCTCTCTTGACCACTCTATTTCTTCTTCATCTGTTCCTACATAGACAAGGCCTCCACCTTCTATCTTTATTTTTGATAAATCCTCAGATTTTATTGATGGTATTATAGTCTTTAGCTGCTCACCTTCTGCGTAAATGTCTTCTTTTTCTATGTAATTACCACTTGCTATCTGCTTTGCTACATATGTATTTAGCTCAGTTTGGTATTCAGACATATTATGTTTAAATACTGCTTTATTTGCATTATCTATTACATTTGTCTGATTCATAGAAAGAAGAACTGCTCCTGCTATAATAGAGATAACTATTATAGTTATAACTAGGACTACTAAACTTATGCCGATATTTTTGTTTATTACTTTTTTCTTTTATGTTTTTAAATTCATTATGACTATAATAATTTAGTATTTTCTCTCTTTTTTTCTTCTTTTTCTGTAACATATTTCCCCTCTTTCTAGTAGTATGGTAAGCCTTAAATGTTGCAGCTTTAAGGCTTTTTCCAAACTACTAAAGCCATTTTACACTAAAAAAAAAAAAAGTTTCAAGTGACATAACTTGAATTTTATCATTTTCTTTTAAATTTTTATTTTGTTTTACATAAGAGAAAAAAAGATATGTAGTTTTAGGTAACCTTTTTAGTTACTAAAACTACATATTTTGGTATTATTTCAAATATATTACAAATTATATAAATTCTCTAGCTTAATTAATTTTGCTAATTACTTTTATTCTTTATCATATCTATTTATGCTACACATTTACTTGCTACCTTCTTTAATTCTATTGCATACTTAACTGCAGCCTCTGTTATATTTCCAGCAGAAATTCTAGCAAGTTCATTTATTGACTCTTCAGATGTTAAAAGCTTTATTTCAGTTTTTGTTTTATTATCTGTACTAGATTTTGATATATAATAATGATAGTCAGCATTTGCTGCAACTGGTGGAAGATGTGTTACACATATTACTTGATGATTTTTAGCAATTTCTCTTATCTTACTTCCTACACTATTTGCTGCCTTTCCGCTTATTCCCGTATCTATTTCATCAAACACACAACTTTCAACTTTATCTTCATTTGATAATATTGATTTTATGGCAAGAACAATTCTAGAAATTTCTCCACCTGATGCAATTTTAGTTAAGCTTTTAAATTCTTCACCTTTATTTGTGCATATTAAAAAGCAAACTCTATCAAGTCCATTTGAATTAAATTCTCTCTTCTGGCTCATATTAATCTCAATTTTTATTTTAGCAGAGCTCATTTCTAATTCTTTAAAGTTAATATTTATTTTTTCTTCTAGTTCTTGTGCTTTCTCTATTCTTACCTTATTCATTTTAAGTGCTATACTATACATATTCTCTTCTACTATCTTTAATCTACTTTTTAACTTATTATTTATTTCATCAACATTTTCTATTTGTTCAATCTTTTCTTTTATTTCATCTTTATACTTTATTATTTCTTCTACACTATTTCCATACTTTCTTTTTAACTTAGAAATTAAATCTAGTCTTTTAAGTACATTTGTACACTCTTCTTCATCAAAATCCAAACTAGATACTTCATTTGATATTTCAGATAATGCATCTTCTAAAACATAGTATGAATCTTGCAAAGAATTATATATTCTTTCATATTTTTCACTTAAAGTAGATATTTTTGACATGTTTCTAGATACTTCATCTAATCTTCCTAAAACCTCACCATCTATTATGTTTTGTGCATTATTTAAAGACTCTGAAATCTTCTCTGCGTTTTTTATAACCTCATACGTTTCTTTTAGCTCTTCTTCTTCTGACTCTTTTAATTTAGCTTCTTCAATTTCAGAGTACTCATACTTTAGAAGTGAAAGCATTCTTTCTTTTTCCTTTTCATCTCCATAGTTCTCTTTAAGCTTTCTATTTATATCTATATATTCATCAAAATATTTTCCATATTCTTCTTTTAAACTACTTATATCACTTCTTGCAAAACTATCTAAATATGATATATGATTTGCCTCATCCATTATAACTCCAGAATCGAACTGACCATGTATATCTAAATGATTCTTCATAAATTCTCTAAGTTCTGAAACTGCAACAAATCTTCCGTTTATTTTACACAAATTTTTTCCACTATCATATATTTCTCTTGTAACTATTACATTACCATCTTCAGATATGCTGCTGTTTGGAAGATACATACAAACTTCAACAAGTGAATATTTTTCTCCACTTCTTATCATATCTTTAGAAAATCTTGCTCCGAGAAATTATATTTAAGCTATCTACTATTAAAGTCTTCCCTGCTCCTGTTTCTCCTGTTAGAACGTTAAATCCTTCGTTTAAGTTTATAGTTACTTCATCTATTATCCCTATATTTTTTATATGTAATGCTGTTATCATATTCTTCCTCCTATATAAACAACTGTTTACATATATATTATAACGATTTGAAAATGATTTGTCAATACATTTGTTCTTTTTTATAAAAAAATATTAGACAAAAATGATGAAACTAAATCACACTCCTTTTGTTTTGCTTCTATAAAAAAATAAAATATCTATAACTTTTCATGAAACATTGTTAAATAATCATTCTTTTTTCAAAAATATACTATACCTCAAAGTTCATTATCTCCTACTTCTATTTTTCCTCTCCATTTAATATACTTATACTGGTGATAAATATGAATATAGAAAAATTAAATAATGTAGAGCTTATAGAAAGCCAAAATGAACATCCTAGCGCTAATATTTCTAGTTTGTCTGAAGATGAAATATGTATTTTAAAAAATATTTATGCAGGAAACAAAAGTGAATTTACATCTCTTGCGCAGTATACATATCAGCACATACTAACTTCAGCTATTGCAGAGTTAAATAATTTCACTAGAAATATTGAAAAAATAAGCATAGCGGAAATGAGACATTTTGAAATAATTGGTAAAATATTAAACAACTCCAGCGTTGACCCTAAATTTTGCAGGTATATAGATAACAACCCAAATATTTGTAATTATTGGAGTTCAGCATCAGTAAGCTTCAGCAGTGAAATTTCGGATTTCTTAAATAAAAACATTGAACTTGAAAGTGCAGGAATAAAAGAATACTTGAAATTAAAATCTGTAACAAAAAATGATACTCTTGAAAAAATAGTAGATAGGATACTAGAAGACGAATATCTTCATTTAGACTTCTTCAAAAAATGTTTAGAAAGCTAAAAAAAGAGTGTAGATAAGTTTCTACACTCTATAATAAACAAACTATTTTTTATTTACTAGATCTTTTAAAGCTTTTCCAGCTTTGAATGCTGGAGCTTTAGAAGCAGGTATTTTTATTTCAGCTTTAGTTTGTGGATTTCTTCCTTTTCTAGCAGCTCTTTGTCTTACTTCAAAAGTACCGAAACCTACAAGTTGAACTTTGTCACCAGCTTTAAGTGCTCCCTCAACAGTTGATACGAAAGCTTGTAAAGCAGCTTCAGCAGCTTTTTTTGTTAATTTGCTTTCTTCAGCCATTTTAGTTATTAATTCAGCCTTGTTCATTCTCAAATCCCCTCCCATCAAAAGTTACATCCTTTCGAATGTTTACAACTAAAATATACTACATAGCTATTTAAAAGTCAACACTTTTTTGAAAAAAATAGTAAAAAAGTCGCAATTTGTTAGAATTTTTACCTTTTTTTATGAAATTTTGACACAAAAGTGTATATTTTTTGACCCATTGGAAACTCTAATATTTCTTCTTTTGTAAAAGTATTTAGTCCAAATATTGATATAAAATAAACAAGCATTGCAATTAAAATTGTAAGCAAAGTAAATACTGCAGAGCTTCCTATATATTCTGGTATAAATTTTTTACATATTATTATGCTAAACGCCATTAAGATGGTAGAAAGTATAGTTTTCCCAAATAGCTTTCCAAGATGTGGTTTTTCCTTTAAATACTTATATAACAGTATAAATGAGGTAGTGCATGCAACCATTTGATATATAACTGATGCAATTGGTGCAACGATTTCTCCACATTGTGGTATAAATACTACATTTATAATATACTTAATTACAATTCCGTATAGCAAGGCATATTCCTGGAACGTACAGCTTTCCTATTCCTTGAAGTGCGCCATAAAGGGTCTGTGCTATTACTGAAAATATTACCATAAAGGCCTGAATTTCTAGTAGTTTTGCACCCGAGCTTGCATTTGGAAATATCATGTTAAATATAGGCTGAGCCATAAGTGATAGTCCAATAGCGCAAGGAAGTGCAATCATACCAGACGTTTTTATAGAAAAGTTTATTTTGTCTACTGCATCTTTTTTCCTATTCTGTGCAATAGCAGTTGCAACAAAAGGAACTAGTGCAACCGAAAATGCTACATTTATAGAAAGAGGCAGTGCGTTTAGTGTTTCAACTTTTCCTGCTAAAATCCCATACTGTACATTTGCTTCTTCTAAGGAATATCCATATTGCTGAAGACAATTTACTACTGTAATTGTATCTACTAAACTAGATAAAGTTACAATAACGCTTCCAAAAGATATCGGAATAACGTAAGATATTAACTTCTTAATTATCTTCTTTCTAGACTCTTCTTTAACCACTGGTGATGCTTTTATATCTGCCCATATATCTTTTCTATTTTTTCTATAATACCTAAGAAGATAGAAAAACGAAGTCATTGTAGCAAGCGTTGTTGCAAGAGTTGAGCCTGCTGCCATTATTTCTGGAGTCTTGCCAAGAAGCATTACTACAAATATTATTGAAAATGTGCTATTTACAATTTGCTCTAAAATTTGTGCTTTACTGTACTCCTCCATATTTTGCATACCAACAAAATATCCCCTTATAGTTGCTGTCATTGCAACAAATATTATTGCAGGTGAAAGAGCCATAAGCGTATATTTAACTCCTGGATTCTTTAGAATATTTACAGATATATAATCTGCTCCAAAGAACATCCCTAAGCCAAATATAATACCTATAAACGTAAATAGGAACATTGCTGTCTTAAAGATTTTATGAGCCCCTTTTCTATCTCCTACTGCTATTTTTTCAGATACCAGCTTTGACATTGTATTTGGTATTCCAAGTGTTGCTATTGCAAGCAGGAAAGCATACACTGAAAAACCAGAGCCGGTAGTAGCTATTTCCTACATCTGCAAATTCTTTGAAATTAGTTAAAACTACTCTATATACAAAGCCTAAAAGCTTTATAAATATCTGAGCCATCATTATTACAAAAACACCTTTTAAAAAAGTTTGTTTCTTTACTGCCAAATTATATCACTTCCTCATATAATTTAATATATTTTTAATATATCCTCTTTATTCTTATTATTTTTCATTTTCTTTTTTCTTAAGCACGGCTGAATCTTCTAAGTACTCATCATAAGTCATGCGTTTATCTATTTTTCCATCTTTTGTAAACTCTATTATTCTATTTGCAATAGTCTGTATAAACTGATGGTCATGTGATGTAAATATAACTTCATCTTTTGTCTTTATTAAACCATCATTTAAGGCTGTTATAGATTCTAGGTCCAAATGATTTGTAGGTTCATCTAAAAGTACAAGATTTGGTGCTTCTACCATTGCTTTTGATAGCATGCATCTTGCCTTTTCTCCACCAGATAAAACATTTACCTTCTTTAAACTTTCCTCTCCTGAAAACAGCATCCTACCTAGAAATCCTCTAATTACAGACTCATCATTTGTATTATAGTACTGAGATAGCCACTCTACAATATTTAAATCAGATTCAAAATATTTACTATTATCATTTGGAATATATGAAACCTTTATAGTTTGGCCAAATGTTATAGTTCCCATGTCAGGCTTTTTTTCTCCTGCTAAAATTTGTAAAAATGTCCTATTTGCAAGGCCATTTTCTCCGACTAAGGCTATTTTATCCCCTTTTTGAAGTGTTAAGTTTATGTTATTTAAAACTTTTACTCCATCTATAGTCATGCTTAAATTCTCTACTTTTAGTATATCCTTTCCAGATTCTTTTTCTGGTTTAAAGTCTATATATGGGTATTTTCTAGTTGATGGCTTTATTTCATCTAAAACTATTTTCTCTAAAATTTTCTTCCTAGAAGTTGCTTGTTTTGATTTAGAGGCATTTGCACTAAATCTTGCTATGAAGTCTTGAAGTTCCTTTATTTTTTCTTCTTTCTTTTTATTTGCTTCTCTCATCTGTTTTAATGCAAGCTGGCTAGATTCATACCAGAAATCATAGTTTCCAGAGTACAAAGTTATTTTTTGATAATCTATATCACATATATGTGTACATACTTTGTTTAAGAAGTATCTATCATGGGATACTACTAAAACTGTATTTTCATAATTTATTAAAAACTCCTCAAGCCAAGCTATTGCTGCAATATCTAAATGGTTTGTAGGCTCATCTAAAAGAAGATTATCAGGGTTTCCAAATAAAGCCTGCGCAAGAAGTACTTTTACTTTTTCGTTTCCATTTAATTCGCTCATTTTCTTTTCATGAAGCTCTTCTGAAATTCCTAGTCCATTTAAAAGGGCTGCTGCGTTTGTTTCTGCCATCCAACCATCTAACTCTTCAAATTCAGCTTCTAAATTTCCTAGTTTTATTCCATCTTCATCTGTAAAGTTTTCCTTCATATATAGCTCATTTTTTAAGTTTATTATTTCATAGAGTCTTGCATTTCCCATAATTACTACATCTAAAACTCTATAGTCTTCATATGCAAAATGGTCCTGTTTAAGCACTGATATTCTTTCTTTTGGATCAGTTATAACTTCTCCTTTGCTTGTTTCTATTTCTCCTGCTATTACTTTTAAAAATGTTGATTTTCCTGCACCATTTGCACCTATTATTCCGTAGCAATTTCCTTTTGTAAACTTGATGTTTACATCTTCAAATAATACTCTTTTTCCAAACCTTAAAGTTACATTATTTACATTTATCATTGTTTTCTCCTTTTTTAACATAATATATTATATAATAAATTTTGTATTTTTCAAGTAAATATAATTAGATTATATATTAGTTATTCTTAATGACATATATTCTTCCAAATAATGTAATTATACAGAAAAAAAGTGCCCTAAAATTTAGGGCACCTTAATTTATTACTATTTTAAGTATTTTGTTATATCTTCTATGTCGATTATAAGCTCATTTGCTTCTAAACGTTCTTCATCAGTGTAAATTCTTGCATCTTTAAAATTTTTTCTTAAGACATTAAAAATTGCACGTCTTGAGTTTTCTTGTTTTACTAAACAGTTCACAAGCCAAGGCGCTACTTCTTTTTCTACGCATCTTTCCTTTCTATATTTAAACACTTCATATCTATAGATTTTTCCTCTGCACTCATATTCTTCGTTATATTCCTCTCTCAATGTACCAATCTCATCAAATGTTTCAGGATCAAAGATTTTAAATCTTACCCAATTTGGCTTAGAAGTGTCAAATATAACAGATCCTAACACGCAGCCTGTAGTTTTTTCTAAACGCATATTTTCTGAAGCATACGATATCGTTCTGTCAATTTCGAGTACTACGCCATAGTCAATCAATTCTCTCATTTCATTCATTATGTATGTAAAAGCATTGACTTCGCACACCTCAATACAAATGCTTTTTAGTCCTCCTACCTCTTTCATTGCATCTTGTGCAATTTTCCTTATTTCTTCTTCACATTCTAAAGAAAGATTTTCAAGAAGTGCTGCTAGAGCTGAGCGGTAAGATTTTAAAAGTGTACTTACAAGAACTTCTGAAATTTCTTTCTCTATTTCTTCTACACTTTTTCCTTTTTCTTGCTTCTCCATCATTTTCTTTTCTCTCATTATCTCTTTTGATAAATCCAAAATGTTCATAAAGCACCTCCAAAATTATATATTGGCTTAAAAAATCTTATGCTCATAATTATACCACTACGTTTAAATTATGTCAACAGTAGTCTGAATATTTGTATATTTATATCATATATATTCTTGTTTTAAAATATAGCAAAATTTGAAATACACTGTAATTTTTTTATATAAAAAAGCGAAGGCAGAATCAATGCTACCTTCACTTTTCAATAATTAACTTTTCTTTTAACTCTTTTGGAAGTAAGTTTATATTTTTTATTTTTTCTTTTGGTACATATGCTATTTCATAACTTCCATACTTTTCAAAATTCCTAGATGTAAACTCTTCTCCCTTGCCTGTTCCAATTTCTCCAGAGATATATTTTACATTATAATATTTTTCTAATGTATTTATATCGGTATTTTCAAATTCCAAAAACAAAGAGTTTATTCTAACATCTACTCCAAGCTCTTCTTTGACTTCTCTTCTAACTGCTTCTTCAAAAGTTTCACCATCTTCTAAATGACCACCTGGCGTGCAGTAATATTCTATAATCTTCCCTTCTACTTTTTTCTTTCTGTGAATCAGAATAATATTATTATCTTGCCACACTATAGCTCTTGCTGTTTTTTCCATTTTTTACTCTATTACCATGTTTGGATTAAACTTAGTATCAGTTTTAAGTCCTGCATTATTATCTTCATTTGAACCTGGTTTTAAGATATCTAAAGTAAGAGGTACTAATTTATACTTTTTAGTTGTTTCATCTTGTTCAAATACATTTATCGTATTTACTAAAGTTTCTTCTAGTTGTTTTAAGTCTGTAGTAAAATACATGTCTTTATCATCAATTACATTTGTTATTTGCTTAATAACTCTAAACATTTCTGCTAGGTGCTGAACATCTTCTCCTACAAATAATAGTTGTGGTATTTCTGAAAATCCTGCATCATTTTTTGCAAAGTTTTCAATAAAGTCGGCATAAAGCTGAACTTTTGTTGCAAACATATTTTGCCAGTCATCGTTTCTACGTACAACTTCTACTACAAAATTTATTTCATTTGCTCCATCTTTTAGTTTAACTAAGCCTCCTGTTGGCTTAAATTTTACATTGAATTTTTTAGAGAAAAGTAATATATTTGCATCTACTTCCTTAAATGCAGCAACTTTTTCCATATATGCAATTACTAGCTGGTTTCCTGCAAGTTTTCTTTTTAGTTCATATGCAGCTTTTATATTATCTGTTGGCTGCCACGAAGTTGTTATATTTCTTTGTTTTAAAATGTATGTACCAAGCTTATCCATACCATATACTCTAAAAGAAGACTTTCCTGTGCCACTTTCAAAGTAATATCTAGCAAGTACTTTAGATTTTGTTAAATCTTCTAGTAGTTTTGCAACTTTATCTTGCCTTTTTTCTACTTCTATCTCTTCTAATTTTTTCCTTTTATTTAGTATTTGTGTTACCTGCCTAGAAGTTACAAATGTAAATTCATTTACAACCTCTAATGCTCTAATATGAAGCTCATTAATATACCCCATATCCATTTTAAATACTACTTGGTTTATTGATGCAAATCCTTCTTTTCCATCAAATACTTTTACTTCATTTTCTCTTACAGCAAATGGTGATACTGCTGTTTTTACTTCTTTATCATTTATCATAAAAAATTCCTCCTTAAATTTTACTATAAATTTAAAGTATTACTAATTTTAGTAAAATATACATGCATAAAAGTAATTAACCTATGCACATCTAATATTATACATTATCTTGATAATTAAATCAATAATTATTTTGTTTAGTTTAATTTATTTTAATAAATTTATCATTTCTTGAAATTTAACTGTAATATTTTAGCTTATTTCTCATTATTTAAGCAGTATAACTAAAATTTATCTATTTTGTAAAAAAAAAAAAGTGCCAAACTAAAAAAGTTCGACACTATGACTGGCACGGGCAGAGAGATTCGAACTCCCATGAGCAGTTTTGGAGACTGCCATGCTACCATTGCATCATGCCCGTATAAATTTAACAAATATATTTTAGCACTAAGAATTATAATTTTCAAGAGCTTTTTATCATTTTATATCAAACCGGCACAAAAAATATTTTGCACCGGTTATCTGTTATAGATTATACAAAAAACGTTCAAGCTCAATATATAACTCTAATTTTGACTTTTCATCACACTTTGCCCAATTAAAATCATGCTTCGCTTTATTTTCGTTTATGTATTTTAACATTGCAAATTTTAATGCAGAATATATACAAAACCGACTATCAAATATATTTTGACTTATTACATTTTCTGTAGAACCTGTTTTTTTAGATAATTTAGCAATAAAAGCTTCTACACTATCTACTCCACCAGATAATTCTTCCAAAACATAAATAGACTTTCTTGCTCTTTGATAACCACCATCAAAACCATACTTTTTAAGCTGATTATACATATGAACAAAATAATCATTTTCATTTTTAAAATTTAGCTTGTCACATTCTTTTGATAACTTATCTTTCACTTTTACAATACTTAAGTCTTTACTTACTATTAAATTTGCAAGTTCAAAAATTAATTCATCTTCTGTCATGCCTTTTTCCTCCTAAAATAATTTTTATATAAATTACACTATAATTATATAATACATTTCTCCCTTCTAAATTATTATTTTTACTACATTTTTTCATGCCTAAATATTTTACCACACTGGCATTTTACTTTCAAGATTTATTTACATTTTTTAATCCTCTAAAGTTATATCTTTTCGAAGTTTAAATATCATGTATATATTTGGAAGCATAAGAAATATGTTTGCTATAGTTGCAAGGGATAAAACTATCTGAATATTCATGTTTGCACCAATAAAAACAAATACTAAAAATACCAATTTATAAATTACTTCGTATATCTTCTTGTTATTAAATATATAGTTTACTGCACTCCAGCCATAATAGCATGAACATGGAATTGTTGAAAAAGCGAAAATACTTAAGAAAAAGCTTAGGAAATATTCGCCATATTTTAGCTGTCCAAATACCATATTTGAAAGCTCTGCTGCATCTTGTATATTTTCATATAACCCACTTGCTACATATATTATACCTGTAATTGTGCATAATACTACTGTATCTATAAAAACACTTGAAGATGAAATAATGCTTTGTTTTACAATACTTTCTGTTTCAACATTTATATCAAAAATTGGTGATGTTCCCATACCAGCTTCATTTGTAAATAGCCCTTTACTAAGACCTTCTCTTAATGCAATTATCATACTTGAACCTACTATGCCACCTAAAGCAGACTTAAAATCAAATGCAGATTTTATAATTACATTTATTGCCATTATTACATCTACGTTATAATGCATTATTAATAATATTGAACAAACTAGATACATAATGGTTGCAAGTGGAACTAAGATACTACTTGCTTTTGCTATTCTTTTCTCGTTTCCAAATATAATGTATCCTGCAAGTAGCGTTACTGAAGTAGCTACTATTTTGCTATCCAACAGTATAACAGATTTACATGTAGAATATACTGAATTTGACTGCATCATAGCTCCCATAGTTAAGCATGAAAATATTAAAAATATGGCAAAAATTTTTGCTAGCTTCTTTTTATATAACACCTCATCAAGTATGTACATTGCCCCACCTATATACTTGTTATTCTTCCTTTTTCTATACTTAAGTACAATATACGTTTCAGCATATTTAGTTGCAATAGCTAAGATACCTGATACAAATATCCAAAAAATGCTACCTGCTCCACCTATAATTACTGCTGATGCAATACCAATAATATTTCCAGTTCCTAAAGTGCCAGCAAGTACTGTCATAAGAGACTTAATTGGGGTAATTTCTCCTTTTCTATCATTATATGATATTTCTTTTCTTAATACACTAAAAATCTTTCTAAAAGGAAATTTAAGCTTGATGCTAAAATATATATGTGTAAAAAGTAAAATTAGCATAAGAGGAAGTCCAAATATTACTTGTTCTAATTTTTGTAAAATTTCTTCCACTATATCACCTTGTAATAAATATATGTAAAAGAAGTAAAAAAAGAACGAGCGAAAGTAACAACTTTCGCTCAACTGTAGTTTTATGCAACATCTTTTCTTGCAAGAACTCTTGCATATAGAATATCGTACATCTTTATCATTTTATCACCACGATAAAAGTGGTAATAATCTTGCATTGCCTCATACGATGGATACCACCAGCATTCTTTAAGCGGTGTAAATTGCACACCATACATGCGTGGCTGAACCACTTTATTCCACATTTTACCAAGTACCTGCGCACACTTAATGCTATCCCCGGTGTATCTTTCAAAGAGCCATTCATATGTCTCAAAAGCTTCTTTGCAGCTACAAAACTTTGTTCCAGTAAAAATAATTTCGACGTCTTCCGGATCTACATTTCTTTGCACCATTTGCACGATGCATTTAAGAAGTGATGTTCCTACGATTCTTCCATTTTTTCTTGTTTGCTCCATAAATAATTCCTTTCTTGCCTCATTCGAATGCATTTTTTTACTCCATTTCATTAGAACGAGGAATTTTTTTTAATACTCACTTCTTTTATTTTACCAAATATTTCAGCAAAAGTCAATATTATGTAAACAATTATTTTAAAATAAAAACAGAAAATTTCAGATTAATAACGATTTCTTTATTAATCTGAAACTTCTTACCTTTGGTCTCTCTGCCAGGAATCTCACCTGATATATACAAATATTAAATTTACCACAGTTAGCTAAAACTTTAATATGAGCGCTGAATTTTAAATGAAATTAATCATGGGCTCAATGTCTTTTGTACGGCGCGCTAGGTGCAAAATAACCAGAACTTATTACTATAGTTCAAAAGTAATATAACTAAGCAATAAGAAGCACAAACGGTACATGTGCTTTAAATGTAGATGTAATTTAGCTAAACATGTTACCTAGATTATATGATAACACGTAATAAAGTTTTCGCTCTCCACTACTTACTTTACACCATTTCAAAATAATATTTGGATATTTTTGTATTTCAGAGAGTTATGGAATAATAAAACTCTTATTTAATTAAATAGGGTATAAACTATATAAGCAAACAAATTATATCATATTAACATTTGTAAGTCAAGAAAATAGAAGAGCAGAAAAATCTGCTCTTCATCTTGACTCTCTTTCAGGCTACACGCCCAAACACCAGAAAAGAAGGAATAAGACTGGCAAATGCATAAATAAAGAAAAAAAACAATAAACCGTGGGGCACACGGGGATAGCTTGTTGATACTTAGTTCGATAGAACTACCAAAGCAAGAAGCCCCCACTTCTTAAGTGGTGGGAGTATGTCACTAAAAACTTTTTTATATTAAAATAAACAAGTCCTAAGATTTTTACTTAAGACTTGTTATTACTAAACTAACTATTTCTTTATATACTCCACATGCTTATACTTTATGCCATAATCTTCATTTGAATAGAGCTCTTTTCTTATATATTTTTCTTTATCAAACTTTGGAAAATAAACACTCGCATCATTACAACACATATCAACTTCTGTTAAATACATTTTTTGTGAATAAGGAAGCATTTCACTATATACCATTGCTCCACCTATTACAAATATTTCTTCTTCTACATCTTTATATTTTTTTACAAATTCATCTAAATCAGTTATAATAACTATTCCATCTGAATCTTCTATTTGGCAATCGGTAAGTACAAAATGCTCTCTATTTGGAAGTTTTTTTGGAAGAGAAAGATATGTATTCCTTCCCATAAAAACTTTATGACCAGTTGTTTTTTCTTTAAAAAACTTTAAATCATTAGGAAGATGCCATATAAGACTACCATTTTTGCCAAGTTCTAAATTCTTACCGATAACTGCTATAATCGTAAACACTACTTTTCACTCCTTACATTATATTGAAACTTCCATAGATATTTTTCCTAAATGTTCATAACCTATAAGTTTAATATCTTTAAGCTCCCTTGAATTATCAAATTCAAAAAAGTCCTTTATTTCAGGATTTATCCAAAGCTTTGGTGCAGGTTTTGCATCTTCTCTTCTTGATATCTGCTCTTTTATAGCAGAAACATGCTTTAAGTAGATGTGAGTATCAGTTATTTGATAAAGCATTTTTCCAGGTTTTAAACCTGTTACATGAGCTATCAAGCAAAGAAATGTTGCATATTGTGTTATGTTGTATGGAAGTCCAAGACCTACATCACATGAACGCTGCGTTACACGTATGTTTAAAGTATCTTCATCTACAATAAACTGGCAGTTATATACACATGGTGGAAGAACTGCCGTCTTCAAATAATCAGCCTGCCACAAATCTATTATATTTCTCCTACTTTCAGGATGATTTATTATATCATGAATATTCTTCTGTGGCCATTCAAAGTGCTTAGTTATCCAGCCGTATGCAGTACCTATTGTACCTGCAAACTCTTTACCAAAATCTCTATTTGAACCGTCTTGCCTATAGATTCCATCTGCATCAATTTCCCACTCATTCCATATTTTTATGCCACGCTCTTTGAGCCAGTTTACATCGTTTGACTGTGCTTGATATATCCAAAGAAGCTCAAGAACAGGTCCTTTTATTCCTACTTGTTTAGTTGTAAGTATAGGAAATTCATCCTGAAGATCAAACTCAAAGGTATAACCTAAAATACGTAATGTATCATCGCCTGTTCTATTATGATGCAGTTTTCCTTCTTTTAATATTTTCTCGCAAAGATCAAGATATGCATTATCAAATTTAGACATAAGTTTTTCCTCCTATTTTTTCTTTTTGTTTGATTTTAGTAATTAAAATTGCATGTAAAAATTATTAATTTAAGGACTCATAATTACTTTCCTTTCATAATCAAAACTTACACAATTATATCATACATTTTGTTAGCAGTCAAACTAATTATATATATCATTATAATATTAAACAAATTTAAGAAAAAAATATTCGCTTATGCATATTATTAAAATAAATGCAAAAAAGCAGGTAATACCCTGCTTCCATTGGCTCTCCAAGTAGGACTCGAACCTACGACAACTCGGTTAACAGCCGAGTGCTCTACCGACTGAGCTATTGGAGATTATATAAAAAAATTTGGCAACTCCATATTTTCCCAGAAACGCTAGTTCCAAGTATCTTCTGCAACGAAGGGCTTAACTGCTGTGTTCGGTATGGGAACAGGTGTACCCCCTCCTTCATCGTCACCAAAATTGTTAAATGTATTATTC
>JAFVCY010000061.1 GCA_017478805.1 Clostridia bacterium | reverse complement strand
TTTATCTTACAATTTAATTATACAAATAATTTACATAATATTGACATTCACTGCTAGATTTGGTAAAATAATAAAGGAATTTTTTTGAAAAAATATGGAGGAAAATATGGCAGAAATATTATCTGTTTATAGAACAGAAAATAAATATATTATTTCCAAAAAAGATTTAAGTAATTTAATGTTTAAATTAGATAAAATCTTAAAGAGAGATAATCATTCTAAAATGCAAGCATATAAGGTAAGAAGTTTATATTTTGATTCAATAAACAATATCGATTTTAAGACAAAGCTTGCTGGAACTGAAATTAGGAAAAAGATAAGAATTAGAACATATGATGCACAGTCAGAAAAGTGTAAGTTAGAAATGAAACAAAAAAATGGTGATTTACAACATAAAATAAGTATGTGGATAACCAAGGAAGATGCAAAAGAATTAATAAATAGAAATTACAGTGTTTTAACAAAATATTTTGAAGAAAATAAAGTTGCAATTGAATTTTATACTACAATGTTAATGGGAGTATATGGTCCAGTGGCTTTAATTGAGTATGATAGAATAGCATATACCTATAATCTAAATAACACAAGAATTACATTTGATATGGATGTAAGAGCATCAGAATCAAATTACGATATTTTTTCAGAAAATCCTATATATACTAAAGTAATAGATGAAAGTGATACAATATTAGAAATAAAGTATGATAATAAATTAGTTGATTTTATATCGGATGTATTTAAACCGTATAAATTAACTAGAACTTCTGTAAGTAAATATTGTATAGGAAGAAAAGTATTTTATGATTTCAATTTTTAAGGAGGAAAATAAATGTCTAAAGAAGAAATTTTTAATTATTTTTTTACAAATAGTGCAAACTTTGGAGTAAAAGCAATAGGATTAACAATGCTAGCCGGTCTAGTAGTTGCAGCACTTATATTTTTAACTTACTGGATTACAAATAGAGGAGTAAGATATAGCGAAAAATTTAATATATCACTAGTAGTTATAACACTTATTTCAATAGTAATAATGCTTATGATTAGTAGTAATATTGTTATATCACTTGGAATGGTAGGTGCACTATCAATAGTTCGTTTTAGAACAGCAATAAAAGATAGTAGAGATACTGTATTTATATTTTGGGCAATATCTGAAGGATTATGTGTAGGTTCGCAAAACTTTAAACTTGGCATAATAACAACGTTATTTATAGCTATTGTATTTTTACTTACAAGCTTAATACCAAAAATTTGGAATAAATATTTACTTGTTATTACAGGAGAAGGAAAAAATGAAGTAGATATTTCAGCAGTTAATTTAGCTATAAATCCATTTGTTATAGATACTAAATTAAGAACTGTAAACAAAGATGAAAATCATATAGAAATGATTATTGAAGTAAGAACTAGAGGAGAAATAAACGCAAGTATTGTAAATGAAATACTAAAAGTAAAAGGGATAAAGTCAGTAAATTATATAGTAGAATCAGGAGAAAACGTTGGATAATAAATTAAAAAGAAAGAGAATAATAATATTATTAATTGCATTTGGCCTTCTTTTGTTATTTTTCTCAACCTATTACTATATAAATGAAACAAAAGATATTGATACTGTAATGTCACATGTAACTCATAATGAGCCAATAATATTTAGTAATGAAAGTGGTTTTTATAATAATGAACTAAACCTAAAACTATCACTAGATGTAGCTTTTCCTGGTAGTTCAAAAATATATTATACACTAGATGGTAATGACCCTGATAGTACATCATTTGAATATACTAGACCAATTAAACTTTCTTCTGATGAAGAAAAACCTGTAGTATATCCAGTAAAAGCAGTTGTATTATATAATGGAATGTATAGTGATATTTATGAAAGAGATTATGTAATAGGAAAAGATGTTTTTCATGAGTTTGATACGGTAGTTGCAAGTTTAACAGTAGACGGGAAAAATCTATATGATGAAGAAATAGGAATAATGGTAGAAAAGAATTTACTAAATAGAGATGATGAATTCTATAAAAAATCAAAAATTACCATATTTAACACTTCAGGAAAACCCATAGTAGAGCAAAATGTAAAAATAGGTATAATGGGGACTAATTCTGCAACTCAAGATATTAAATCATTTAAAATTAAAGTAGACAAAGAATATAATGAAGATATAAAATTTGTATTTAATGAAACAGATTCAAGACTAGCACTAGTTGACGAATATAAAAGTCTAAAATTGCGTTCTGGAAGTCAGGATAGAACAAAAGGAAATATCAGAGAAAGTGTATTTTCACAAATATGTTATCAAAGTAACTTTGATGGGTATGCAAAAGGAGAAAGATGTGTACTCTTCTTAAATGGGCAATTTTATGGTATATTTGATATAGAGCAAAATTATTCTAAATCTTTCTTAGGTGATAGATATGGAATAGAAGATAATGACAATATTGTAAAAATAGAAGAAAGTGATATAGACATATTAAAGCAAACAGATGTTTTTCAGTATTTTACGGCGGACTTAAATGATGTAGAAAATAGAAAACAACTAGAAAGCCATGTAGATATTGATAATTATATAACATATTTTGCTATTCAATTACTATCTAACAATGTGGATTGGCCAAAGCGAAATATTGCTGCTTGGTATTATTCTGGAAATGATGTAAATGATAATAAATATACAGATGGTAAACTTAGATATTTGTTATATGATATGGACTTTTCACTATATACGCCTGTAACTTGGGAAGCTTATGGATTTGAAGACTGGGATGTAGAACTTGTGAATAGATTACAAGATCTATTAAATACAGATTGTTCATTAAAATATATACTGCAGTCCAAATATTATAGAGATAAATTTATAGTATGTATTTTGGATTTGCTTAATACTTCATTTTCAGATAAAAATTTAATAAGTGTGATAGATAATGAGTTTAGTAAAATAAGCTCTGCAAATGAAAAGTTTTTAAGTAAAGAGGCATGTGAAAGCAGTGCTCAAACAGTTTACTACATGAAAAGAGGAACTTTTGAAATAAAAGAAAATGTAATAAATAGTATTGAAAGTGAGTATGGATTAAAAGAAAAATATGATTTTGAAATAGCATGTAGCAGTCGGAGGATTAGCTACGTGGAATAACATGATAGTATATGAAAAAGAAAAGTATCAAAATTCATATTATATTGGTACAGAATTTGAAATACAAGCACTAGAGTATCCAAATTTTGAATTTGGCTACTTTAATATAAATGGAACAAAATATTACGATAAAACAATTATCGTAAGTAGTGAAATGCTAGAAAATAATAAAATAAAAATAGAATTAGTATTTAATTTAACTGATAGTTCTATATTAATAAGCGAGATTTCAGCTAAAAATGATAATGATTGGATAAAATTAACAAATGCTAGTGAGGAAGATATAAGTATTAGTAATTATTGTATTTCAGATGATAAGAAAAATTATATTAAATATGAACTGCCAAATAAGATATTAAAAAGTGGAGAATCAATAATAATAAATGGAAATAAAAATTATTATTCAATAGGAGACTATATAGGTAGTTTTAATTTGAGTATAGGTGAGACTATATATTTATATGATAAAACGAAAAATAAGGTTGTGGATAAGCTGAAAATTCCTAAAATGACAAGTAATGAAACATATGGAAGAGCAGGTAACAATAGCTGCATTTACATGTATTTTAACAATAAAAATGGTCAAAGAAAAAATAATCTTTAGTAAAGTGAGGGATAAGAACATAATGCAAGTAAAAGAAAGAAGTGTAACAATAGATTTTATAAGATGTATATGCATGATTTTTGTTGTATGTATATTGCACTTTTCACAATATACACAGTATGAGAACTGGTGGCAAGGAGAACTTGCAACCTGGTTAACTACTGCTGCTCTTGCAGGATTTACATTTATATCTGGTTATTTGACATACAAGTCAACAAGAAAATATGAAAGTATAGGAAGAAAATATCTATTGAGCAGAATAATAAAAATATATCCACTATTTGTTTTAGCATCAATACTGTTATTTATATGTGGAAATATATCAACATTAAAAGAATTAGTGTTTACAATATTTTTACATGGTGGAGATTTAATAACCCCTTCTCCAACAACTGTTTGGTACATATGTATGATGTTTTTATTTTATCTGTTTGTACCACTCATTTTGAATTGCAAAAAGTGGAAAAAACAGCTTGAGTGTAGTATAATTATATATATTGCTTTAATTATATATTTTTTCTGCGGAAATGCAGATTATAGATTACTATTATATTTTCCATTTTTCTGCTTTGGAATGCTATTTAATCATTTACCAATTGATAAAATAAAAAATAAATATATAAAATTTGGAATGTTTGTTATATCTTTACTAGTAGTGTTTTTTATGTTAAAAAAAGTAATATATATAAATCTAGGCTTTAAAATGTATTATATATTAATGGAATTTTTTAGTTTAGTAATGCTCTACATTTTATGGTATATAGCAAACTTAATAAATAAAATAAGTATTGCGAAAGTAAGGAGAACAGTACAAATAATAGGATATTCGAGTTTTTGTATGTATCTATTTCATAGACCAGTATATTTTTGTATTCAAAAAATATGTGGACAAACAATTCCTATCTATGGCACATTAATTATATTTCCAATTCTAGTATCACTTTGCTACTGTATAAATAAACTCTATGATTTTGTTATAAGTGAGATTATAGAAAAAAGAAAAATTAAAAAATCAGTATAAAAAATACATAACTTCAAATACATAAATGACAAAAACCTTGTTAAAACTACAAGGTTTTAATCATTTTGATTAAAAATTATAAATAATGTAAAGCTTGTTGTAGAGCTATTTATAAGTATCTCATATAATTATATTATAAAAAAATACAAAAAAATATAAAAAAAACGTAAAAAAGGGAGACATTATATTTTTTTTGTGGTAAAATAGTATGTACTATGGATTTAGTAAATAATGGAAATATAGCCGCAAAATGTAAAATTGAATTGACATAATACAAAATAGGTGATATAATATGTTTCAAGAATGCAAGAAGTGTTTTACGAATTAATTGTTTGATTTATAGTATTGTATTTTGGAGGAAGTTATAATGGAATTAAAAAGACAGTACGATGATGAATTGGATGTCCTTGATTATATAAATGAAATGAATGAAAAGCAAATTGAAGAATATAGAGCAGATAATAAAAAGCATTATGAAGAAATAGAGAAGAAAAAAATTAGGAATCTTATAAGTGGATTGTTTAAAAGAACTATAGATATATTAGCTGGACTAGTTGGAACAATTCTACTTATTCCAATCACTATCGTAGTATATATAGTAAAGAAAATAAATAAAGAAAATGGACCAATATTTTATGACCAATTAAGAATAGGAAAAAATGGAAAGATATTTAAAATGTATAAATTTAGGACGATGGTAATAGGCGCAGATGAAATATTATTTGATTATTTAAAAGAGAATCCTAAAGAAGCAAAAGAATATGAAATTAATAAAAAACTTTCAAACGACCCAAGAATAACAAAGTCTGGTGCATGGCTTAGAAAGACATCTCTAGATGAATGGCCACAATTTGTAGCCATACTTATTGGACAAATGTCACTAGTTGGTCCAAGACCATATCTCCCAAGAGAAAAAAAGGATATGGGACAGTATTATGATTACATTATAAAAGTAAAACCTGGACTTACTGGTCCATGGCAAGTTGCTGGAAGATCAAATCTTACTTTTGAAGATAGATTAAAACTAGATGAAGAGTACATTAGTAGATGTGGAAATAAGAGAGATATAAAGATAATATTAAAAACTATAAAAAAGGTATTTAGAAAAGAAGGAGCAATATAAGATGAATGAAAGCTTGAATACTGATATTAAGCATGTATTTATAATAGGAAGTAAAGGAATACCTGCAAAATATGGTGGCTTTGAAACTTTTGTTGAAAATCTTACATTAAGAAAAAAAGCTACAAACATAAAATATCATGTAGCATGTATGTCAAAAAATACTGAAGAATTTGAACATAACGGTTCAAGATGTTTTAATGTAAACGTTCCAAACATTGGACCTGCTAAAGCTGTATATTATGATTTAAAAGCTTTAAAAATGAGCATTAATTATATAAAATCAAATAATATAAAAAATGCAGTAGTATATATACTTGCTTGTAGGATAGGACCATTTATTAATCATTATAAAAAACAGTTAGTAAAACTAGGAGCGTGCCTTTATGTTAATCCAGATGGGCATGAGTGGAAAAGAGCAAAATGGAATTTCATGATTAAGAAGTATTGGAAAATATCTGAAAAATTAATGGTTAAACATGCTGATTTATTAATATGTGATTCTAAAAATATTGAGAAATATATAAAAGAAGATTATAAGACTTATAATCCAAAAACTACTTTTGTAGCTTATGGTTCTGAAACGTCACCTAGTAATTTAGATGATAATGATGAAAAATTGCAAAATTGGTATAAAGAGAATAATGTTAGGAAAAATGAGTTTTATTTAATTGTAGGAAGGTTTGTACCAGAGAACAATTATAAAACTATGATAGCTGAGTTTATTAAATCAAATACTAAAAAGAAACTTGTAATAATTACAAATGTAGAAAAAAATAAATTTTATAATGAGCTTCAAAGTGAGCTAAATTTTGAAAAAGATGAAAGGATAGACTTTGTAGGCACTGTGTATGATAGCAAGCTTCTGAAGAAAATAAGAGAAGATGCTTATGGTTATCTACATGGTCACGAAGTTGGGGGGACAAACCCATCGTTATTAGAAGCTTTAGGTTCTACCAAACTTAATATACTTTTGGATGTAGGATTTAATAAAGAAGTAGGCGAAAGTGGAGCAGTTTACTTTAACAAAGAAGACGGAAATTTAGCTAGACTAATTGATAAATGTGATAATATGCAGGAAAAAGATATAGAGAATATGTCTATTAAAGCTAAAGAAAGAATAAATAAAGCATACTCATGGGAATATATTATAGAGTTGTATGAAGAAATTTTTTTGAGGGATTAAAATGAAAATATTACATTATTTTTTGGGATTTCCACCTTATAGAACAGGTGGAATGACTAAGTTTGCATATGATTTAATGCTATCACAAAAAGTGTACGGTCATGAAGTTATAGCAATTTGGCCAGGAAAAATAAATGTTATAAATTCAAAGACAAAAATAGAAATAGATAAAGAAAAAAGAAAAGATGACATTTTAAGTTATGAGATAGTAAATCCCCTTCCTGTTCCTCTTGATGAAGGAGTAAGGAATATTTCTTTATTTATGAAAAAATGCAATAAGGATATATATATGTCATTTTTAGAAAAAATCTGCCCAGATGTAATACATATACATACACTTATGGGACTTCACAGCGAATTTATAGAATCTGCAAAAGAATTAAAAATAAGGACAGTATATACAACTCATGATTATTTTGGAATATGCCCAAAGGTCACATTATTTAGAAATAATATGGCATGTGCTTATGATAATGACTGTAAGTATTGCGTTAAGTGTAATGAAAATGCACTATCTTTTAATGAAATAAAAATCCTTCAAAGTCATATGTATAAAAAATTAAAAAATACTAGGATTGTAAAATTATTAAGAAAGAAGCATAGGAGTAACTTTTTTATATGTGATAACCAAGAAGAAAGTAGAATAAGTGATAATGCTGAAGAAAAAGCTGGCAAAGAGTACATAAAGCTTAGAAAATATTATATTAATATGCTTGAAAATATAGATATTATTCACTATAACTCACAGCTTACGAAAGAAGTATATTCTAAATATTTTACACCAAAAGAAAGTAAAGTTGTAACTTTGTCGCATAAAGATATAATTGATAATAGAAAAAGTATTAATTGGAAATATAGTGGGCAGTTAAAGCTTACATATTTAGGACCATTAAAAAATTACAAGGGATTTGGAATTATTAAGACTGCACTAGATGAATTGATAAGTGAAGGAAAACATAATTTTATCTTAAACATGTATGCAGAAATAAATAACCCTTCTTCATACATGAAAATTATAAAAGAAGGGTACAGCTATGAAGAATTGCCACAAATAATGAAAAACTCAGATATAGTTTTAGTGCCTAGTGTTTGCTATGAAACGTTTGGATATACTGTTTTAGAATCATTAAGTTATGGCGTACCTGTAATCGTATCAGAAAACGTTGGTGCAAAAGAAATTGTATCTGATGGCGGAATAGTTATTAAAGCAAACTCTGTAGAAGAATTAAAAGAAGTGATAAAATCACTAGATAAAGAAAAATTATTAGAGCTTCATAAAAACGTGATAAATGATATAAAAATAAAGACGTTTGAGGAGTTTACTAAAGAAATGGAGAATTTATATAAAGGAAAATGATGTTATGATAAAATTTATTTTGAAAATTGCTGGAAAAGAAAATTTTGAAATAGATAGTGCTGTTCCAAAGTCTTACATATTTGGACTGTGCATAAAATATTTTTTTATGAAATTAAGGGGAATGTTTTTAGGAGTAGGTTATAAAAACATTTCATCAAAGTGTTTTATTGGCTCTAAAGTAAGGATTTTGGTTAAGAAAAATATCGAAATTGGTGATAAGGTTAAGATCCATAATAATGTAAAAATAGATGCACTTTCTACTGAAGGTGTAAAGATAGGCAGTGGCGCAGTAATAGGTGAAAATTGCATAATAGAATGTACTGGCACTATAAGAAATATAGGTAAAGGGATAATAATTGGAAACTCAACTAGTTTTGGAGGAAATTGTTATTTGGGTGCAGCAGGAGGAATTGAGATAGGAAATGACGTAATTGCTGGACAGTGTGTAAGATTTCACTCTGAAAATCATAATTATAATAATTTAAATGAGTTAATAAAAAATCAAGGTGTGTCACATAAAGGAATAAAAGTTGGAAATAATTGCTGGATAGGTGCAGGAGCTGTATTTCTAGACGGTGCAGAAATCGAAGATGGATGCGTGGTTGCAGCAAATGCAGTTGTAACTAAAAAATTTAGTAAAAACTCTATAATTGCTGGTGTACCAGCTAAAGTAATTGGAGAAAGAAAAAATGAAAATTAGTATTGTCGTTCCAATATATAATGTTGAAAAAGAATTAGAAAGATGTATAGAGTCATTGATAAATCAGACATATAAAGATATTGAAATAATATTAGTTGATGATGGCTCTAAAGATAATTGTCCTATGATTTGTGATAAATATATGGCAAAAGATAATAGAATAAAAGTTATACATAAAGAAAATGGTGGACTTTCAGATGCTAGAAATACTGGAATTAATAATTCTACAGGTGATTACATACTATTTGTTGATTCAGATGATTATATACTTTTAGATACTTGTGAAAAGTTTGCATTTCATATAACATATAATGTTGATATAATAGTTGGGGAAGCTAAACTAATTTATGAAAGAAAAGAAGAGCATCAAAAACATAATGCACTCAAAGAAGATGTTATATATACGAATAAAGAGTACATTATAGCCTCTATTAATAATAACGAATTTTATGCACCTATTTGCTATAATTTATACAAAAAAAGTTTTCTTACTAGCAATAATTTATATTTTAAAAAGGGAATATTACATGAGGATATGGAAATATTACTGAAGCTATTTCTTTCTGCCAAAAAAATAAATTGTATGAAATATGAGTTCTATCAATATGTAATAAGAGAAAATTCAATTAATAATAAGAAAAAAGACTTTTCGAAAAATATAGAAGATTCATTTGAAATTTATAAACAGTGGAAAATAGATATAGAAAAGATAAAGGATAAAGAGCTAACTAAAAAATTAAATGGAGTGCTTTCAAAATACGTTATAACTACTTGTAGAAGGTTTAAAGTAAGTAGCATATTGCCAGATGGAATAGATTTCCACTTTCTATTGAGGAATACACTAAATATAAAAGAATTTGTTAAAACATTATTTTTCGTTTGCTTTAGAAAAATATATGTGAACTTGTGAGTAAGTGAGGTGAAATAAGTGAAATTGAAATTATCTAATATTTATATATTTTATGCGGCTTTTATATTAATGGAAATATTAATATGCTTTGCTAATTCATCTGTTGAGCCACTTGAATTACAGTATATTTCATATTTTTGTATAGCACTTTTTGGTATTAAGATTATAACAACAAGGTATAGTGTTAAAGAAATATTAATTATGTCAGTAGTATTAGGTATATGCGCTTATTCCACTGCAGTAAATGGTGATTCGAGAGTAATGTGGTTTGCTCTTGCAATTTGTGCTATGAAAAATGTTAAATTTAAAGACATTGTTGAAATTAGCTTTTTTACGATGCTTTCATGCGTGGTAGTTTTTATAATTTTATTTGCCTTTGGCTTTACAAAAGGTGTTTTTATAGGAGAGGACAAAGGAACAAGAATAAGTTTGGGACTTGGACATCCAAATATGTTTTCAGAATACTATAATTTACTATTATTGCATTTAGTATTTTTATGGTTTGACAAAATAAAGCCTATGCATATTATATGGAGCTTTTTTGGTGCAATTGCCATATATCTATATAGTAAAAGTGTAACGGGGATTATGGTATATATGGCTCTTTTACTTGCAGTAGTAATATATAAATATAAGATATTTGAAAAAATAAAAATAAGGGAAATATTCCCGTATATAATAATAGCTGGAATTATAGCATTTACAGTGCTACCTATAATATACGATAGTAATAATGGTGTAATGGTAAAACTAGATTCATTTTTTACAGGTAGATTTTCTCAAGCTAATTACTATTTTCAAAAATATGGAATAAATCTATTTGGAAGTGATGTATCCTTTGATTTAAATACGGAATGGGTACATGCAATTTTAGATATAGGTTATACTAGAATGCTCATATATAATGGTATTTTTTATTACTTACTTGTGGTAATTCCATTAGTTGTTTCTATGATTTTAGCTGAAAAAAAGAAAAAATATCCATTACTTATCATGCTAGTAGTAATGTGTGTATATATGTACACTGAAAATGTAGCAACGTATGTTTTTATGAACGTTTCAATGCTATATTTTTCAAGTTATATATTTAAAACAAGTGGTGAAAAGGTATGTGTGAGGAGAAGAAAATACGTAAGGTAATAAATTATTGTTGGTTTGGTGGAAATGAAAAGCCACAGAAAGTTATAGAGTGTATAGATAGTTGGAAAAAAATCTGCAAAGATTATGAAATTGTAGAGTGGAATGAAAGTAATTTTGACATAAAGAAATATAAATTTGTAGAAGAAGCATATAGAGCCCAAAAATGGGCTTTTGTAACTGATGTTGCAAGACTGGATATAATATATAATAATGGTGGTATATACTTTGATACAGATGTAGAAGTAGTAAGGAATATCGATGATCTTTTAAAATATGATTTATTCATGGGATTTGAAAGTAGAGAGTTTTTAAATGATGGACTAGGATTTGGAGCAATTAAGAATAATGATTTGTTAAGACAAAATTTAGAAGAATATAAAAGCGTAGAATTTGATGAAAAAAATTTAAGTAGTATAGCTTGCCCAATTATCACTTCAAGGGTATTTGAAAAAAATGGTTTTTTAATGAATAATACAAATCAAGTTATAAATAATAATGCTATTTTTTCAAAAGAGTATTTTTGTCCTATGGATTATGAAACTGGTAAGATAGACATTACTGATAAAACATATTCAATTCATCATTATAGTGCATCTTGGAAATCAAAAATTGAATTAAGAATGCATAAAACAGAGCAAAACTTATTTAATTTATTGAACAAAATGTATAGTGGTAAAAATAATTTAAAGATAGCTCATAGAATATCAAAGCTAATTTGGTATGTTCCATCTCTTTTAGAAAATAAGAAAGGAAAAAAATAGAATGAAACTTATTACAGTTTTTACACCGACATATAACAGGGAAAAGTTATTAGAAAGATTATACAAATCACTTTTGAGGCAGACATCTAAAAATTTTGAGTGGTTAATAGTTGATGATGATTCAAAAGATGGTACAGAAGCTATAGTTAAAAAGTGGCAGAAGGAAAATAATATTGAGATTAGATACTTTAAGCAAAATCACGGTGGAAAACATAGAGCACTAAATAAAGCTTTTGATTTAGCAAAAGGAAGGTACTTTTTTACTGTTGATAGTGATGATTATCTAGTAGATAACTCTATTTTGCTTATAGAAAAATGGGCAGAAGAAATCGATGAATTAGATAGTATTGCAGCAGTAAGTGGCTTGAAAGTACATATAGATGGACAAGTATGTGGTGGTGAAACTTTAGTATCAGGTTATATTGATGCATCAGATTTTGAACGTGAAAAGTATGGACTACTAGGGGATAAAGCAGAAGTGTATAAGACTGATGTAATAAAGAAATATAAATTTCCAGAATTTGATAATGAATATTTTATTACTGAAGATTACTGCTACATGAGGATTGCTGCTGATGGCTATAAAATTAGATGGTATAATGAGCCAATATATGTATGTGAGTATTTAGAAGAGGGATTAAGTAAAACTGGAGCTAATGATTATATAGGACATAAAAATAATTATAGAGGGTATTCAATATACATAAGAGAGTGCATAAAATTAAAACCTATTTCACAAAAATACTTATATCTAAAGGATTACTTAAAAACAGCTAAAAAGATGGGTTTAAGTATAAAAAATATATTATGTGATTTAGATATTAATTTTATACATTTTATATATCTATTAATTATAATTTGCCCGGCTGGATATATAAAAAGAAAAGTTACAAATTTAATATATAAAAAAAGGAGAAAAAATGGATGATTTAGTAAATGTAGTTATAACAACTTATGGTAGAACACAAGAACTAAAAAGAGCAATTAATAGTGTAGTAAATCAGACTTATTCAAACTTAAAAATTATTATAATAGACGATAATGTTGACTTAAAGCTTACCGAAAAAGTAAAAGAAATTGTTAAAGAGTTTAATGATAGCAGACTTTTTTACTTTAAAAATGAAAAAAATCTTGGAGGAGCTTTGTCTAGAAATGAAGGAATAAGAAGATGTGAGAGTAATTATGTAGCATTTTTAGATGATGATGATGAATATTTGGAAAATAAAGTTGAAAAACAGTTAGAACTTCTAAAAAATAGCTCTGAAAAAACTGCACTTGTATATTGTTATTGCTATGGAATAAAAGATGGAAAAATAACTAAAAGATACCATTATGATTTAACAGGTAACTGCATATTTGAAGGTATGAAAATGTGTATAGCTGCAACATCACAGTGGCTTTGCAAAAAAGATTATTTAGAAAGTGTTGGATGTTTTTCAAATGTACCATGTAAGCAAGATTCAACTGTAATAGTAAAATTATTATGCAGGCGGTTACGAAATAGATAGAGTGCCAGAATACTTATCACTTTACCATGAAGAAGACATTCCAAGAATTAGTTCAAAAGGTGCAAAAAAAAGAATTGATGGAGAATCATCATTACTAGAGCTATGTAGAAAAAATTATGATAAATTAAGTAGCTATGAGCAAGATGAAATTGAGTATAATTATGCTTGTATATTGATATTATACTATTTTGAATTAGGAGATATAGAGAATTATAGAAAAAACTATAGTATTATTACTAAAATTCATCCTTTTTCTAAAAGAACTAATTATATAAGGTATATTATTTTAAAGAAAAAAATTAAGAAAAATTTGAATAAATTTAAAAGAAAGGATAAAAATGAGTAGAACTAAAAATACGATTAGAAACATGAAATGGGGCTTAATAAATAAACTAGTATTAATGATATTACCATTTGTAATGAGGACTATAATAATAAAATGTATGGGTTCTGAATTTGCAGGATTAAATAGTCTGTTCACTTCTATTTTGCAAGTGCTTAATTTAGCAGAATTAGGAGTGGGGTCTGCAATAACATTTTCACTGTATAAGCCACTAGCAGAAAAAGATACCGAAACAGTTAGAGCTACTATCAATTTATATAAAAAAATATATAGAATAATAGGAATTGTAGTTTTAATAATAGGACTAGCACTTTTGCCTTTTATAAACTTATTTATAAGTGGAGATGTACCAGAAAATATTAATATATATATATTATTTGGAATTTATCTGTTAAATACGGTTTTAACTTATTTTCTATTTGCTTATAAAACAACATTATTTGAGGCAAATCAAAGAAATGACATTATCAGTAATATAAATACTGCATTATATGTAATTCAGTTTATATATCAAGCCATTGTTATAATGAATTTCAAAAATTATTATGCATATATAGTTATAATGCCATTAATTACAATAGTGAATAATTTAATTGGTGCATATTATGCTAAAAAAATGTACCCCGAGTATTATTGTAGTGGTTCGTTAGATGCGGGCGCAAAGAATAATATCAAAAAGAGAGTATATGGGTTAATGATTCAAAAGGTATGTCAAACTACGAGAAACTCTTTAGATAGTATTTTTATATCAGCTTTTTTAGGATTAAATATTGTTGCAATGTATAATAATTATTATATGATACTATCTGCAGTAATTGCACTTCTTTCAGTTATAACAACATCAATGGTGTCTAGCATTGGAAATAGTGTTGCAACTGAAAATATAAAGAAGAACTATGATGACATGAATAAGTTCAATTTTATATATATGTGGATAAGTGGATGGTGTACAGTATGTCTAGTATGCCTATATCAACCGTTTATGAAAATTTGGCTTGGTGAAAGTTATATGTTTAGTTATATAACAGTAATTCTATTTTGTTTATACTTTTACTCATTAAAGATGGGTGATATACTTTCTGCATATAATCAAGGAGCAGGACTTTGGTGGGAAGGAAAATATAGAGCACTTGCAGAAACATTACTAAATATAGTGTTAAACGTAATTTTAGGAAAATTATTTGGAGTAAATGGAATAATACTTGGGACATTAATTTCACTTTTATTAATTAATTTTGGATATGGCTCTACTATTGTATTTAAACACTATTTTAAGGATATTGGTTATAAAGAGTATTTTATGAAACATTTGTTATATTTTGGAGTAACACTTGCAATATGTGTTATAATGTATTTTGTTACAGGATTTATTAATATAAATATGTATGTTGATTTTATAATTATAGGTATTTTATGTATTATAGTGCCAAATGTTTTTTACTATTTAGTATATAGAAAATACTATTTATTTAAAGAATCAGTGGAATTTGCAAAGAAAATTGTAAAGAGAAAATAAGGAGTGGATTATATATATGAGTTTTTTAGGAGTATTAAGATATAACTTGCATAACGAGATATTGTGGTGTTTGCCAAAGAAGGTTACACATAGTTATTTATATAAAAAAAGTTTTGGAAAAAAATTAGATTTAGAAAATCCAAAAAACTTCAACGAAAAGCTTCAATATCTGATAGTAAATAAATACGGCATAAAAGAGGGAAGACTTGCAGATAAGTATCTAGTAAAAGAATATGTTGAAAATTTAAGGATAGAGGGCTTAAATGTTGCTAAAACTCTAAAAATATATAATAATGCAAATGATATTGATTTATCAGAGCTACCTAAAAAATTTGTACTAAAGTGTAATCATGGTTCAGGTAACGTATTTGTATGTACAGATAAGGAAAAATTTGACTTTGAAAATGCAAAGAAAGTTTTAAATAGTAGTTTAAAGCAGTGTTTTGCTAAACACACTTTTGAATATCATTATAAGTATATAAAACCAGTAATTATGGCAGAAGAATATTTAGATGATAATACTGGAAAAAATCCGCTAGATTACAAGTTTTATGTGTTTAATGGAAAATGTGATAGAATGCTCTTGTGTTCTGAAAGAGATAAGAGTTTGAGATTAGATGATTTTGATTTAGAGTGGAAAAAAATAGATGATACACTACCTAAATACAAGTCTCAAAAAGATATAGAAAAGCCTAAAAATTTTGAAAATATGGTAAGAATTGCAGAAGAGCTTTGCATAAAAGATGGAAAGGTTGATATTCCGTTTGCTAGAGTAGATTTATATGATTTAAATGGAAAAATTTATTTTGGGGAGTATACTTTTACACCGGCATGTGGTTTAATTGACTATTATAATGAAAAGACATTAATGGAGCTTGGAGAAAAATTAGATTTATCTAAATATTAAAATGTAGTATTGAAAGGAATGATTTTATTGAAAATCATAATAGGTGGAGATGTTGTTCCAACAGAAAATAATAGAGAGCTTTTTGAAAGTGAGGACTTCATTAATAAATTGGATTTAAAATTTAAAGAGTTGTGGAATAAAGCAGATTACAGAGTATTTAATCTAGAATGTCCTTTAGGTAATAATAATTATATTAAGCAAGTTAAAGCTGGCCCAAATCTTATTGCAAGTGAAAAATGCATAAATGGAATAAAAAGTTTAAAACCTGATTTAGTTTGTTTAGCAAATAATCATATTTTAGATTATTTGCAAGAAGGATTAGAAACTGTAGAGCATTTACTTTCACAAAATAATATTAAGTATATTGGTATTATTGAGGATATTAACCAAAAATCAGATACATTTTATATAGAAAAAGATGGAGTAACGATTGGAATATATAATTTATGTGAAAACGAGTTTAGCGTAGCTACAATTAATTGTAAAGGTGCAAATCCATATAATGAATTTAAAACATATCGTGAATTACAAGAGTCAAAAAGTAACTGTGACTATCTTATCGTTATTTATCATGGCGGAAAAGAAAAGTATAGATACCCATCACCTAAATTAAAGAAAAGATGTGAAACTTTTATAGATTTTGGAGCTGATATTGTGCTATGTCAGCATAGTCACTCTATAGGATGTGAAGAGAAATACAGCGGTGGTACTATACTTTTTGGACAAGGTAATTTTATATTTAATGATGTAAATAATGATAATGAATATTGGAATACAGGATTATTAGTTGAAATAAATGCAAATAAAGAGGAATATAGTATGAGTTATATTCCAATTGAAAGATTTGAAAATACTTTTAAAATGTCTACTGATGATAGTATACTAAAAAATTTTGAAGAAAGGTCTAATAGTCTAAAAGATGATGGCTTTGTAGAGTCAAGTTATGATAAGTTTTGTGCTTCTTTAATTGATAATTATTTGGAAAGTATCTCTTATCACAGTAAATTAGAGGGGCTTTATTGGAGAATCTTTAAAAGGTTTCCTAAAAGGAAATATAAAGAAAGTACGTATCTTAATTTGTTAAATTCTATTAGGTGTGAAGCGCATAGTGAAGCATTAATTAAGGGATTAGAACAAAAACTCAAGGAGTTTTAAATAACGTGTTATGTAGAAAGGATGAGTGTTATGAAAATAGCAATAGCAGGAACTGGGTATGTAGGATTATCACTAGCTACACTTTTAAGTGTAAAAAATGAGGTAGTAGCTTTAGATATAGTAAAAGAAAAAGTTGATATGATTAACAGTAGAATATCTCCAATAAGAGATGAATATATCGAAAAATACTTTAAAGAGAAAAAGCTTAATTTAAGGGCTACTTTAGATTACAAAGATGCTTTTGAAGGAGCAGATTTTGTTATAATAAGTACACCAACAAATTATGACCCTGAAAAGAATTTCTTTGATACATCAAGCGTTGAAGATATAATTGAAAAAGTAATTTCAATGAAGAATAAAAATATTACAATGGTTGTGAAATCAACAATTCCTGTTGGATATGTTGAAAGTGTAAAAGAAAAATATGTAATAGATAATATTTTCTTTTCACCTGAGTTTTTAAGAGAAGGAAAAGCTTTATATGATAATCTTTATCCGTCTAGGATAATTGTAGGAGATAAATCAGAAAAAGGACAAGCTTTTGCTAAATTACTAATTGATAGTGCAGAAAAAGAAAACGTAGATGTACTTTATATGAATACTACAGAGGCAGAAGCCGTAAAGTTATTTGCTAATACTTACCTAGCACTTCGTGTTGCATATTTTAATGAACTTGATACATATTCAATTACAAAAGGACTAAATACTAAAGATATAATTGATGGTGTTTGTTTAGACCCTAGAATTGGAAAAGATTATAATAATCCATCTTTTGGCTATGGTGGATATTGTCTTCCAAAAGATACAAAGCAGCTTCTTGCAAATTATAGAGATGTTCCACAGAATTTGATAGAAGCAATAGTTACTGCAAACAAGACACGTAAGGATTTTATAACGGATGAAATAATAAAAAGAAGTCCAGAAATTGTTGGTATTTATAGATTAACAATGAAAGCTGGTTCAGATAATTTTAGATCAAGTGCTATTCAAGATATAATAAGAAATTTACGTGCAAATAATGTTAAAGTTATAATTTATGAACCAGCGTTAAAAGATGAAAGTTATGATGGATTTGAAGTAGTAAAAGACTTAAATGCATTTAAAGAAAAATCATCACTTATAATTGCCAACAGAGTCGAAAGTATACTTGAGGATGTAAAAGAAAAAGTATATACTAGAGATTTATTTAGTAGAGATTAGAAAATTGGAGAGAAAATGAAAGATAAAAATAATGTCAAAGTAAAACTTGAAAATAGAAAAATATATATTGATATATTAAAAATTATTGCTATTTTATTTGTTTTCTATAATCATACGGGTAGAGTAGGTTTTTCTCACTTTTTAGATGCAAGAGACTCAAATTTCTACTTTCTAGATATGGCAATAAGTATTATGTGTAAAGTTGCAGTTCCTATTTTCTTTATGTGTTCAGGAGCACTTCTTTTAGGTAAAGAGGAAAGTTTAAAAAAAGTTATTAAAAAACGATTTATTAAATATTTTATTGTAATACTAATATCCTCAATTATATTGTATGTATATTTGCATTTTAGAGTTGATACATCAGGAAGTTTTTCTATAATGCACTTTATAAATAAAATTTATACAGGACAAGTAGTTGAGTCTTACTGGTATTTATATACATATTTAGCATATTTATTAATGCTACCAATAATTAGAAAATTTGTTAAAGAAATGTCGCAAAAAGAATATTTATATATGATAATATTATTTGCAATTATTAATATTTTACCTATTATAGATTTCCTTATATTTCAAGGAAAGGCTGCGCATAATGGAAACTTTTATTTCTTCATAACAACTAGTTATTTATTTTATCCAATGATAGGATACTTCATAGATAACAAACTTGATAGAAAATATTTTAATAGAAAAAAATTAATAATCATGATAATTGCAAGTTGTATATCAATAATTATATCTTGTTTAATGACAAATTATAAGTGTAATTTATTGAATACTTGGGAAGAAGATACAAGTCAAACTTTCTTTAATAATTTGAGCTTTATACCAACTATTACGTTATTCTATGGGATAAAGATGCTTGTAATGGATAGGAAGATGAGTGAAAGACTTACAAATATCATAGCATTTGTTGGTTCTACAACTTTTGGGCTATATTTATTTGAAAAAATATTTAGACAAGAGTCAGTAGTAGTGTATTTTGCTTTATGGAAATATATTCATAGAATACCTGCTTCAATTGCTTGGGTGGTAGCAGAATTTATTATAGGTGTGATTGTTATAGCAATTCTCAAAAAGATACCTGTTATAAAGAAATATATATAAGTAATTAGGAGAGAAAATGAAAGATAAAGTTAGAATCGAGTATATTGATATAATGAGGATAGTAGCTATATTTTTTGTTATTGTACTACACGTATCTGCAAATAATTTATTAAAATATGACATTAATACATTTAATTGGAACGTGTTAAACATTTATAATAGTATGTCTAGATGGACTGTGCCAGTATTTGTAATGATTAGTGGAGCTTTGTTCTTATCAAAAGAAAGTAATATCAAAAAATTATATACAAAGAATATTTTTAGAATTGTTACAGCATTCTTGGTTTGGGCAATTATATATGCAGTGCTATTTGAAGAAAATTTAGATATAAAAACTATTATAGTGAAAATGATAAGTGGACATTACCATATGTGGTTTCTTCCACTTATTATAGGACTATATATGTTAGTTCCTGTTTTAAAGAAAGTAGTAAGCGATGAGAAAATAATGAAGTATTTTTTATTACTAACACTTATTATAACTTTTATTGTGCCACAAATTTTAAATTTGATGTCTGATATGCAAAGTGCGGAAGTAAGTAAGATAGTTGATTTATTTAAAACTAATTGGATAAATAATATGGGACTAAAATTTGGATATACTGGATACTTTGTACTTGGGTATTATTTAAGTAAAATTGAGCTATCAAAAAAAGCTAGAAGAATTATATATTTTTTAGGAATTATAGGTTTATTGCTTACAATTGGTCTTACGATATTTTCTAGTAATATTTATTCAGTTTGGATACAAAAATACTATGATAATTGTACAGTAAATGTTTTACTAGAAGCAATTGCTATATTCGTATTCTTTAAGTATAATTTTGTAGAAAATAAGGCTATTCAAAATATTTCTAAGTGTACTTTTGGAATTTATTTAGTTCATGTATTAATAATTGAAAAATTTGGAAAGATTTTCATGTTCAATGTATCTAATTTTAATCCAATTTTTTCTGTGCCAGTAGTATGTACTATAGTTTTTGGAACGTCACTTTTAATATCATTTATACTTAATAAGGTTCCTATACTAAAAAAGTACATTGTTTAAATTAAATTGTGTAAATTGAATATGGATAGATTATTTGAAAAAAGAAATAAACGATATATTAATGAAATTTGGTATTGATAAAATATATTTGTAGTTCATGAAAATGAAAGAGTAAATAAATATTGTAATTGATTTATTGTTATAATGTGTATATTACTTTAAAAATATATATGTGCAAAGGGGAAAGGTATAATGAAAATAGATTTTGAAAATGAATATGATGCGGAGATGTTAAAAAAGGATATGAGTACTATAGTAAAAAATGTGTTAATGGAATAAATATTTATCAAAATTGCGTTTCAGCAGATGTGTATGGAAACTATAAATATCATGTAAATATTAAAGTGGATAATGGATTATTTTTTGATAGCACTTGTAACTGTTCTAGTTATAACAAAACTAAAAAATGTGAGCACATAGCAAGTCTGCTATATTATTATAACGAAAATATAGCAGATTTGGAGCGTAATAGTTTAGCCGATGTTATAAATAAAATAGATATAGAAGAGTTAAAAAAAGGTGTAGTTAAGATACTAATTAATGATTCTGAAATATATGATAAATTTAGGGTAGAATTTAGCAAATATTTTCCTAAGTTAAATAAATCAGAATACTATAGTAAAGTATATAGCATTATAAGTAAGTTTGAAAATGATGATGGATATATAGAATATGAAAATTCTATAGATTTTAACTCTGATATGCAATAAATTATAGATGAAGCACAAAATATGGTAGATCATAATGATTATTTTAGTGCATTTGAGTTAATAACAGTTAATAACAGTTATTTTAGAAGCTATACCTGAAATAGAAAGTGATGATCATTTAGGAGTTACAGAAGATATATCTAATACCTCTATAGATATTATTAAACAAATATTATATAAAAATATAGATAAAGAAAATGATATAGTTTTTAAAATACTTGAGTATATAGGTGAAGAATTAGAAAGTAGACATTTATCAAGTCATGATGTTGATTTGTATAAATTAATTGAAATGTATATAGATAATAACAAATATATAGAAGAAGTAAAAAAAATATTATTAAAAGCTTTAGAAAATGAAAATATTACCAAAAAAGAACTAATTTACAAAACAAAATTATCTAAAAGTTCTGTTGATAGAATTATAGCAAGTTTAAAAGAAAAAAATATAATAAAAAGAATAGGAACCAATAAAAATAGCCATTGGAAAATTATAAAGTAATTTAAAAAATATGTGAAAGGTGAATGAATATGAAAATAACAATGCTTGGTACAGGAGCTATAGGTTATCCACTTGCATTTTGTCGTTGTGATAATTGTAATTCAGCTAGAATTCATAAAGGAAAAAGTATAAGAAAAAGAGCTTCTATACTTATAAATGATGATTTAATAATAGATTTAGGTCCAGACAGTCAAACTGCGATGACAATGTATGATAAGGACATGAGTAAAATTAAATATTTATTACAAACTCATATCCACACAGATCATTATGATCCTGGTTTGTTATGTACAAGAATTCCATATATGAATATGATAGGTCATGATACACTTGAAATATATGCCCATAAATCTTGTCTTCAAATAATGAGTGATAGAGTTAAAGGATTTGAAAATGCCGATTTAATATCAGATGAAGGTTCTAAAAAATTAAATATACATAGTAATATTATAAATGCAGGTGAAAAAGTAAAATTTGGAATATATGAAGTAAAAGCTATAGAAACAAATCATGATATAAAACATGGTTCATTACTATATGTAGTGTCTAGTAAAGGAAAAAATATATTTTATGCGACAGATACCCCTGCTTTAACTGAAACTGCATTTGAAGAATTAAGAGGTATTAAACTTGATTTAATAATTATGGACCATACTTTTGGAAATGTTGAGTATTCATATTCACATTTAAATGAATCTTTATTTATTGAACAAATAAAAAAATTAAGAAATATTGGCTGTATAGATGATAATACATTGATTTATGGAACTCATATTTCACATGATGGTTGTGAATATCATGAAATCTTAGAAGAAAGAGCAATGAAAAATGGATATCATATTGCTTATGATGGCATGGAATTAGAAATATAAATGTTTAGTTTTAATCGTGTAATTGTGAATAGACAAGCTGGAAAAACTCACCTGATGGTCTTATTTATAAATATGATGTAGGTATTGCTAAAAATTATTTAAATGAAAGTGAACTAAAAAAACTAAACAATTTAACTAATTTATTTTTGGACTATGCTGAAGATATGGCAGAAGAAGAAAAAGTGATGACTATGCTAGATTGGATTGATACAACTGATATATTATTAAAATTTAGAGAAAAGAAAATATTGACTGATTCAGGAAAAATATCTCATAAACAAGCAGTTGAAAAAACAGAAAATGAATATGAGAAATTTAGAATTATTTAGAATTAAGCAAGATAAAGAATATATTTCCTCAATGGATGAAATGTATAAAAGATATTTAGAAGGTAATTAAAATGATTAAGAATGTTAATTTTGAGATTGGTGGAATTTTTTTTTTTTTTGTAATATAGAAAATGTTAATAGAGATTTAGATAAATATAGTACAAGCATTTATAAAAAGACATATGATGAAAATTTTGAAAAATGCTTGTTATGTGAAAGATGAATGTTAGTGGACATACTGAAAGTGTAAAGAATATAACACTATTGTTTATATTAAAAATGAATATTTAGATATTTCTTATTGATTAATTAAAAATAATTAGAGAATATAAAACAATTAGTATGTATTATGTATAGTGTTTATAATGTAAATTATAATGACACATATAACAATATTTATACTTAGTAGGTTACCTACACTTAAAAATATATAGTTTAACATTAAAGTGGGAGGATATATGAAAAAGAAGATTATATTAATAAGTATTATGGCATTTATTGCTATAATTTGGATGATATTTATATATAAAATGTCAAATTTAAGTTCAAATAGTTCTAATGGAAAAAGTACTGGGATTATAGGTGCATTAATTGAAGATACTTTAGATGTAACAAATGAATATGGAATAACAAATTCTCACCCTACTGAAAGTAAACTAGACAAAGTATCTACCCTTCTTAATGCACCACTTAGAAAGGTAGTGCATGCAACTGTATATTTTGTACTAGCATTTTTCATGATGATTATATTAAATATATTATTTGAACATAAAAGATATTATTTATCTGTTATTTTAGCACTTTCACTTGCAGTTTGTTTTGCAACAGGAGATGAATACCATCAGACATTTGTGCCTGGAAGAACAGGACAAATTTTAGATGTTGTAATAGATACTGCTGGAGCTATGGCTGCTATTGCTTTTTATTCAACATATCAATTAATGTATTGTATAGGATACAAAAAAGCTAAAAAAGAGGAAAATATATAAATTGGTATAGTTATGGGGATTGTATGAACAAGAAAATTTTAAGAATAGTTTTTATTATACTTTTGATAAGCATATATGCATTAATATTTTACTTTTCTTCTCAAAACGGAGAAGATTCTTCTAATTTAAGTGGAGGGCTAGTTAGAAAAATACTATATGCACTAGGAATTGTAAGTAACATGAAAACGGAATCTATATTTGAGGTAATAATCAGAAAACTAGCACATTTTTCACTATATTTCTTATGCGGCCTGCTACTTTATTTAACATTTATTACGACTAAATTAGAAGGAAAATTTAAAGTTATACTTAGTATATTAATAAATGTGTTATATGCTGTTTTTGATGAAATTCACCAGTGTTTTATCGTAGGCAGAAGTGGAAAAATGGCAGATGTATTTGTAGACTTAACTGGTATAATTTGTGGTGTAGTAGTAATTATAGCTATAATGAAATTGTATAAAGGTTTATCAAAAAATAAAGAAGAAAATGTGAAAGAATAATATTAAGATATGACCATATTGCTTATATAATTAAAAAGGTCAAAAAAATATAAAATTATATGTATTCGTAATCATTAAATAATATTAAAAAAAGTTGTATTTTTGTAAGTAGATGAGTATGTTTATTTTTCTTTCTTGAAAAAAATAGATGGCTGTAGTATAATAATAGATATTCGAAAAGGGAGAGTGATAGTTATAAAAAAAGTAATAATAGCTGAAAAGCCAAGTGTAGCCAAAGAATTTGTAAAAGTATTAAAAGAAAATGCAAAATCATATAATGGTTACCTAGAATCAGAAAATTATATAATAACTTGGTGCGTGCGGTCATCTAGTAACTATGAGCTACCCTGAAAAATATAATGAAAAATTGAAGTACTGGAACCTGTATTCTCTTCCTTTTATACCTAAAGAATATAAATATGAAGTAATTGAAAATGTAAAAAGTCAGTATGATATAGTATCAAAACTATTAAACAGAGAAGATGTAGAAACAATATATGTAAGTACCGACTCCGGAAGAGAAGGAGAATATATATATAGATTAGTAGACAGTATGGCTGAAGTAAAATGTGAAGATAAAAGAAGAATTTGGATAGACTCTCAAACAGAAGAGGCTATCTTAAATGGCATAAGGGATGCAAAGCCTTTATCTTCATATGATGCTTTGGCTTCAAGTGCGTATTTAAGAGCAAAAGAGGATTATTTAATAGGAATAAACTTTTCAAGACTATTATCAGTTGTATATGGAAAGGCTTTAGCTAGTAAAATAGGTGAAGAAAAAGCAGTAATTTCAATAGGTAGAGTAATGACATGTGTACTTGGAATGGTAGTTTCAAGAGAAAGAGAAATAAAGAACTTTAAAAAGGTAAATTATTTTAAAATTCAAGGAAACTTTGGAGGAATGCTTGCAGACTACAAAGTAGAGGAAGGCTCAAAATATTTCGAATCGCCAAAGTTATATAACGAAACAGGATTTAAAAAAGAAGAATATGCCAAAGAGGCAAAAGATTACATATTAGAAAACAAAGAAAAAGCAGTAATTTCAGATATTCAAAAGAAAAAGGAAAAAGAAAATGCACCACTTCTTTTCAATTTAGCAGAGCTTCAAAATGAGTGTACAAAGAGGTATAAAATAAGTCCTGATGATACACTTCAAATAGCTCAAAGTTTGTATGAAAAAAAACTTACAACCTACCCAAGAACAGATGCAAGAGTACTATCAACAGCTGCAGCAAAAGAGATAAGCAAAAACTTAAATGGACTCGCTAAATGGAAAAAAGATGAAGTGGTTTCTTTTGCAATAGATAAAATGATAAAAGAAAAATATAGCACAAATATACTGAAATCAAAATATGTAAATGATAAAAAAATAACGGACCACTATGCAATTATTCCAACAGGACAAGGATTTGAAAACTTTGAGAAACTATCTGCACTTGAAAAGAATGTATATGTAATGATATGCATAAGGTTTTTAAGTATATTTTTTAATCCTGCAACATATGACAAAATGAAAGTAACTATAAATGTTGAAAACGAAATATTTACAACATCTGGTAAACTATGTACAGACTTAGGCTACCTTGAAATTGTAAATAAGGAGAAGGATAGATTAAAGAAGGAAAAAAATGTAAAAGCAGAAGAAGTAGATGAAATAGAAGAAAAAACAAAGAAAAAAGAAGAAGAGGAAAAAGAAACTGAAAATAGCTTAGATGCTTTAAAAGGACTAAAAAAAGGTGAAAAAATAGCTTTAGATGACATAATTATAAAGACAGCAGAGACGTCTCCACCAAGTAGATATAATTCAGGACTTATGATACTTGCTATGGAAAATGCAGGTAAGCTTATAGAAGATGAAAGATTAAGAGAAGAAATAAAATCATGCGGAATAGGAACAGCTGCAACAAGAGCAGGAATAATAGAAAAACTAAAAAAAATAGGGTATATACAGGCAAATCAAAAAACGCAGATACTTACTCCAACTGAAAAAGGAGAACGTATATATGATATTGTAAGAAGCTCTATGCCAGACCTTTTAAATCCAACGCTTACAGCAAGCTGGGAAAAAGGACTAAATATGGTAGCACAAGGTGAGATTATGCCAGAAGAGTTTATGAAAAAATTAAGTAGATACATATGCGATAAAGTATATAAATTTAGGGATATGGGGTATTAATAAACAATGAATAATTTAGTAAAAAACTTTGGAAAAAGTGAGAAGTACACATTTCTTTTAGAAAAACTAAAAGAAGAAAAAGAAGAAATATCAGTATTTGGGCTAGAAAGCACAATAAGTGCACATATGGTATATTCTTTAAGTTTAAATTCAGATAAATCAGCTTGCATAGTATGTCCAAATGCTATGCAAGCAAGAAAAACAATAGCAGACTTAAAATTTGTTTCAGATATAGAAATAGTATACTTTCCAGCAAGGCAACTTACATACTATAACGTAGAGGCAGAAAGTAAAGAAGTTCAAAATGCTAGGATGTACGCTATAGAAAGAATAATATCAAAAAAGAAAATAATTTTAGTTACAACAATAGATGCAATAATGCAAAAATGCTTAAGTTTAGATAGTTATAAGGCAAAAAGTATTGAAATTTGCAAAGATAAAAAAATAAACATAGACGAGCTGCTAGATTCACTCTCAAATCTAGGTTATGAAAGAGCAAGCTTTGTAGAAGGAAAAGGCCAGTTCTCACATAGAGGAGAGATAATAGATATATTTGGAATAGATGATGAAGTGCCGGTTAGAATCCAGCTTGCATTTGATACAGTAGAATCAATTAGAACATTTGATGCGGTAAGTCAAAGAAGTATAGAGAATATAGAAAGTATTAATCTTTCAAATATCTCAGAATTTAATGTCTCAGAAAAGAAAAGAAATAAATTAATAGATTTGTTAAATACTGAGCTAAAAAATGATAAAAACTCAAAACTGTTAAAAAAGAATATATCAGAAGATTTAGAATTGGTAGAAAACTATGAACTAAATAAAGTAATGGATAAATACTTCGAAGTAATAAATGAAGGTGCAGTTTGCTTTTTAGAAAATCTAGAAAATTTTGTTATATATATAGATGAACCATCTAGATGTATAGAAAAAGCAGGTAGTTTGTTATACGAAAATGAAGAAACATTAAAAATGCTTGTAGAAAAGGAGTATATTATTCCCAAATATGCCTCAAAGTTATATACATTTAATAATATAGAAAGTGTGCTTTCAGATAAGACAAATGTATATTTTGAAAAGATATGTCTAGATGCAGCTATGCATTCAAATAGAGAAAAAGTAACTTTTGAGTGCAAGGAGATGAATTTCTATAAAAACTCTGTAGAGATGTTAATGGGAGATATAAAAAACAAAGAAGAAAACATTGTACTTTTAGTATTCCCTACGCTAGTTAGAGTAGAGCAGATAAAGAATATGCTTTTAGATAGCAAAATATACGCAAAAAAAATAGATAATCTATTTTCTGAAACTCTAGAAGAAGGAAAAGTATATATAACGCAAGGCATTCTATCATCAGGGTATGATATAAAAGAATTTAATTTAACAGTTATAGCAGAAGAAGTTAGCGGGGTATATAACAAGACAAGAAGAAATAACAAGTCAAATACATTTGGGCAGATTATAAACTCGTTTGAGGATTTGAAAATAGGAGACTATGTTGTTCATGAATCACATGGAATAGGTATGTACAAAGGTGTGCAGACAGTAGATGTAGAAAATGTAACATCTGATTATATGAAAATTGAGTATGCAGATGCAGCGGTAATATTTGTACCTATCTCACAGCTAGATAGTATAAAGAAATACATGTGCGATGAGGAAGCAACACCAAAATTAAATACACTTGGCTCAAAAGAGTGGAACAAGGCAATCTCAAAAGCAAGAGCAAATGTAGATGAGGTGGCAAAAGATTTAGTAGAGCTTTATGCATTAAGAGATAAAGCAAAAGGCTTCAAGTTCTCAGAAGACACTCCTTGGCAAAAAGAATTTGAAGATGACTTTCCGTATGAACTAACTGAAGACCAAGAATATGCAGTGCTTGATGTAAAAAAAGACATGCAAGATGAAAAGCCTATGGATAGACTTCTTTGTGGTGATGTAGGTTACGGAAAAACTGAAGTTGCAATAAGGGCAGCTTTTAAAGCGGTAATGGACTCAAAGCAGGTAGCATACTTAGTGCCTACAACAGTACTTTCACTTCAGCAATTTACCACATTTAAAAATAGGATGGAAAAATTTGGAATAAAAGTTGAAATGTTATCTAGATTTAAATCTCAAAGTGAGCAGAAGAAAATAATAAAAGGTTTAGCAGAAGGAAGCATAGATATTGTAATTGGAACACATAGACTTTTGTCTAGTGATGTTAAATTTAGAGATTTGGGACTATTAATAATTGATGAGGAGCATAGATTTGGAGTTAAAGCAAAAGAAACAATAAAAGAGCTAAAGCAAAATGTAGATGTACTCTCAATGACAGCAACACCTATACCTAGAACACTTAATATGTCAATGATAGGAGTAAGAACAATGAGCACGCTTACTACTCCACCACTTGAGAGGATGCCAGTACATACATATGTAATGGAGTATGATGAAAACATAATAAAAGTAGCAATAGAAAGAGAGCTTTCTCGTGATGGTCAGGTCTTTTATATAAACAACAGAGTAGAAAATATTGAAAAAGTGGCAGAAAAGGTTAAAATGCTTGCGCCACCATCGGCAAAAGTTGCGTTTGCACATGGGCAAATGGACCCAAAAGATATAGAAGATATAATGATGGCATTTGTAAACCATGAAATAGATATAATTGTTTGTACAACAATACTAGAATCTGGAATAGATATTCCAAATGCAAACACATTAATTGTTGAAGATGCAGAAAAACTAGGACTTGCTGCACTTTATCAAATAAGAGGAAGAGTAGGTAGGTCAAGCAGACTTGCATATGCATATATAACATACAAAAAAGATAGAGTTTTAAGTGAGACTTCTGAAAAAAGACTAAAAGCTATAAAAGACTTCACAGAATTTGGTAGTGGCTTTAAAATAGCGATGCGTGACTTAGAAATAAGAGGTGCTGGAAATATACTTCGGAAGGGCTCAGCATGGACATATGGTTGCAATTGGTTATGAAATGTACATTTCAATGCTTGAAAAAGCAGTATCAAGAGCGCAAAATGGTAAAAATATAGATGACTTAAAAGAGCAAGAAATGATAAAAAATAGAGAAGTAAAAATAGATCTTGGCGTATCTGCATATATACCTGATACGTATATATCTGATATGGTGCAAAAAATCTCAATGTATCATAAGATTTCAGAAATAGAAAACAAAAAGGAAAGTGTAGCTTTGATAGAAGAAATGCTAGATAGATATGGTACTGTTCCAAAAGAAGTGGAAAACTTAATAAAGATAGTTGAGATAAGAAATATATGTAGAGAGCTTGGAATAAAGAAAATATCAAGAAAAAATGCAAGCATTATAATATCATCAGATAAATTAGAGCAGGATTTGATATATAACTTAAGCTCAAAAGATGTGTTATTATCTGCTGAATTTTACCTAAAAGAACTACAAAAAATGATAAATAAAAATAATAAATAACCAAAATTTATAAAAATATTTAATAAAAATAAATCAAAAATTACAGTTTTGTAACAAATTTTGTGAGGAATTTGTGAAATATTAAGATAAAAAATGTAATTTATTGACATTTGTTTTTTACAATGATATACTACTAAATGTAATTTGTTATTACATATTTTAGAGAGGGGAGAGTTTTTAATGAACGAAAATGAAAATGTAGAAGCAAAAGAACTAAAAAAATTTGAAAAACAGTCAAAGTCTAAGGAGGGACTAGTAATTGGTATTATTATAGCGCTAGTTGTTTTAATTGCCCTTGCTATATTTGGTTACTTTTTGTATAACAAAAACTTAAAGGCAGTTGTAAAATTTGATACTGGAGTAGTAAATGTTGATGATTTTGAAATATATTACAGGACATTTGCACCAATGCTTCAATATGTGTATGGATACACAAATGATGATGCAGATGCTTTAGGTGAAATAATTGCACAAAAAGCAGCTTCAGATATGATATTGGTTTCAAGAGCTAAAGCAGCAGGAATAACAATTTCAGCTGAAGATAAAGAATACGTAGATGGAATATTTAGTGATGAAGAAGAGCTTCAAATATTTATCGATGCTGGAATAAATCCAACAAGGATGAAAGAATTTTACTACAATGACTTTATAATGGATGACTATAGAGAGTACTTAGCAGAGCAGCTTCCAGATGACGAAGTTGAAAGCTACATAAAAGAAAACTATGGCGAAGATACTGATATGAGAGAATATGTAACAAAACACATATTATTTAAGGCTTCAGATTCAGAAGGAAATGCACTTTCTGATGAAGAAAAAGCAGCTAAAAAAGAGCAGGCACAAGCAGTGCTAGAAAGAGCTCTAGCTGGAGAAGACTTCTCAAGTTTAGCAAAAGAGTACTCTGAAGATAAAGGAACAGCAGAAAAAGGTGGAGAGTATAAAGTATATATGGATGGTACAACAGATAGTGACTATTCTAATGCAGCTATAACTCTTGATGTTGGAGCAGTAACTTCTGAACTTGTAGAAACTCAGTTTGGATACCATATTATTAAACTTGAAGAATATAACGAAAATGGTAAAGTACATCAGTTATCAGTAAGAGAAGAAATGGTATCTGACGATTTATCCAAAGTTACTGATGAAGAACACGTAGAAATACAAACAGAAGTAATGAAAGAGGTAATAGCAAAAGTTACTGGAAATCCTATTTCATCTGACTTAGAAGCAGTAACTTCTACTGAACAAGTATCAGAAGATGACGGCGTTATAAGCTTAGATGATGTAGAAGAAACTGAAAGTACAAGTGCTAATGATACAGAAAGTACTGAAAATACAAATGCAGAAGTGCAAGATAATACATCAGAAACAGAAAATGTAGAGCAGTAATATAGGAGTATAAGATGGAAATAACAAGCTTATCTAATGAAAAGGTAAAATATATTAAAAGTTTAAATGAAAAAAAGTTTAGACAAAAATATAACGCTTTTTATATAGAAGGTGTAAAAGTGGTTTCAGAACTTCTAGATATCTATAAAGAAAAGGCGATAAACATTGAGTTTATCGCTTATTCTTTAAATTTATTAAAAAAAGTAAATGGATATAGAGAAGTTTTAGAAAAAGTAAAAAAAAGTGGTATTGAAGTTATAGAAATAGAGAATAATATATTTGAAAAAGTAGTAGAAACAGTAACTACGCAAGGTATTCTTTGCGTGGTTAAAATAAAAGATATTTCTCTTAATGATATAGACGTTTCAAAAAATATACTAATACTTGATAAAGTTCAAGATAGTGGAAATTTAGGTACAATTATACGAACTGCAAATGCTTTTGGAGTAAGTAATATAATTTGCACAAAAGGAACAACTGATGTGTATAGCCAGAAAGTTGTAAGGTCGACTATGCTTAGTATTTTAAAAACAAGTATTGTATATGTAGATAATATAGATGAAATGTTTAAATTTTTAAAAGAAAATGATTATTTAATACTTGCTACTTCTTTAAAAGAAAGTAGTTATTTAGAAAGCAAAAGTTTTGATAAAAAGTGTGCTATAGTACTTGGTAATGAAGCAAATGGTGTAGATGCTGAAATTTTAAAAAAATCTGATAAAATAATAAAAATTAAAATTAATGATGAAGTTGAATCTTTAAATGTAGCTGTAGCAGCTTCAATTCTGCTTTATGAGCAATTTAAAAATAATAAAAAATAAATAATAAATAATAGATGTATAAATTTATTAAACCTTCTAATAATATACTTAAGGAATATTATTAGGAGGTTTTCAAAATGAAAGTTGTAAATAGTATTTTCTTAGCTGTTTTAATTATTGCTGCTGTAAACTGGGGTGCTATAGGTTTATTCAATGTTAATCTAATATCAATGCTATTTGGTTCAATAAGCGATGTAATAGTAAGAATTATATACATTTTAGCAGGTATAGCAGGCCTTTGGGCATTCAGTTTCTTTGGCAAGATTGATGATGACGATATGTCTAGAGAGTAGTATACATATAAACAGCAAAGGTAGGTAAAATTTAATTACCTACCTATATTTATATTTTTTCTAATTACTTTTTTGGAATAAAGGAAGATTTCTAATAAAATTAAATAATTTTCTCTCTTTATACACTGTAGGAAGTGAAGTAGTTTCACCAAGAATAATATACTGCTCAGAAAAGTTTACTATATTTACCAAAGCATCTTTATCAACTGTAAATATTACCGGATTTGGTATATTATTTACTATTATATATGTATGATATTCATCTTTTGCAAGATAAAGGTTACTTACATCTAATTTTTTATATGCTTCATCATAATCCCTTATATTCGTAATAATTGTTTCAAGTATTTCAGAAGAAGTACTAGTATTTAACATATGTGCAATAGAGCTCAATTTTAATAACTCAACATTATCCATTATATCACTTGTTTCCTTATCAAGCTTTGAAATATTAGCAATCTCTAGAAAGTCACCATTTCTAATACAAATTGCAGAAGTAGACAAGCTTTCATTAATTCCTTTTAGTTTATAAAACTTAGTATCATCAAAAATTTTCAAATTGTTCGTACTTGAAAGGCCAAAAAGTGCTAAAGAATATTTAATCTTTTCTATTAAATTTGTACAGCTATACTCATTAGCAAAGATAAGACTATGAGTTATCGTATCGTGTATTTCTTTTGTTATAATGTCATTTTTAAGTACTAACATATCCTCAAAAACTTTTAGCTTAGTAACATATCCAAGTGGTGAGAATTTATTTTTTTGTTTAACTAGCTCGTTTGCGAGCACTTCTTGAACTTTAGATAAATACTCAAGTATAAGTTCTTCTAAATCTGAAATTTTTTCTGCTAAGCTTCCTTCAAGATTAAGAAGTGGATTTTCATTATCATCATCAAGCTCAGGGAACATTTTTTGCATAACTTTTTTTAGTGAAAGTTCAATCTCACGTTTTTTTGCAATTGCAAAAGTAGCTTCTGGAGTACTTGCAGTCTTTTTTATTTCTATATAATTATCAGATATTAAATTATTGTAATAGCAAAGTTTATTGTAGTTTGAATACGCTCTACTTATTCTATCTAAGTAAAATAGAATATCGCCATCATCTATTTTGTCGAATATTTTTGATATTTCTCTAGTTGGATTAAGTGAAAATAGGTTTGAGTATAGCTTTTCTTCACTAATTCCTAAAACGTAGCATATTTGTCTTAGAACTTTTCCCTCTAAGAAATATATATCATTGTCAGAATTAATTTTGTAGCCTAAAAAGTTATTTTCATAAGTCCTGTATGTTGGAACAATAGAAAGAGTAGTAGGCAGTGTATAGAGTAATCTACAAACTAGATTTGACATAACAGCTCTATTAATTCCAAAATTTTTGTGTTCTATTCCAAATGATGTTTTAGATTGGAAAGATTTTGAATACCCTGTAGAATATGTCCCGTCAGATAACTCTTTAGTAGTTACAACATAAAGAAGCCTTAAGTATACTGACTGGAGATTTGAAATATCTTTCAAATATAACTCTTTCTTGTTTGCATCATAATATCCTGTCTTAAAATCTATTGACTGGTTATTTGACACAATCACTGTATCTAAGTTGTTTAAAAGCTTTTTTGAAAGGTTAATTTTAGCTCTTCTAGAGATATATCCAAAATCAATTAGTTTATTAAAAAATTTATCTATAATATCTATAAATTCCTCAGAAAGTGTGCACTTTTTTGCAAGTTTTAATAAATATTTATTATATGTACCTTCCATATATTTTTCCTCCGTATAACCATAATTATATATATTAATGATATAATGAAATAAAAAAATTTACAAGTACTCAAAGAAGTTTTTTGGAAAAAATTTTAAAAAAAGAGAAGTCAGCTGGAACTAACTTCTCGATAACTTTAATAATACTTTATAGGCCTTTCCGTAATTTCAAAGAAAGGAGGTAAAAAGCTATATTTTACCATGGTACACTAATGTTAAGGTATAACTTTAATGCACTATTATTTAACAATAATTATTATTAAATGTCAAGTAGTATAAAGAAAAATAATAAATATAAAAAATTTGAAATTTAAAAATCTAGAAATTTAAAAATTTGGAATAAAAATATATTTGAAAGATTATTTACTATACTTGATACACATTAAGTGCTAAAATTAAATCATTATTAATATTATACTTTATTAAATTTTATTGTTGACATTTAAACATAAGTTTGATATAATATATTTGTAAAAAAGAAAGAGGTATGTTATATGGATTTAACACAAATATTATTAATAATATTAATTCTACTTGTTATAGTATTAATAATAATGAATTTAAAAAGAAATAATTCAAAATTAAGCAGAGAAATGAGACAAGAAATGTCTTCAATGTTTAGGGAAACAAGGGAAGAAATATCTAAAAATATTGGTTCAAAATTAGTTGAAAATGCAAATCTTCAGCAAATGTCAATTGCAAATCTTACAAACATAAATGAAACTAAACTAGAAAATATACGTAAAACAGTAGATGAAAGAATGTTACTTATGCAAAAAGACAATAACGAAAAATTAGAAAAAATGAGAATAACAGTTGATGAAAAGCTTCACTCAACTTTAGAAAAAAGACTTGGCGAGTCATTTAAGCTGGTAAATGAAAGATTAGAGTCTGTGTATAAAGGGCTCGGAGAAATGCAGAACTTAGCTCAGGGAGTAGGAGATTTAAAGAAAGTATTTACAAATGTAAAATCTAGAGGTTTTTGGGGTGAAATCCAGCTTGGAAATATATTAGAGCAGTTTTTAACAAAAGAGCAATATTTGTGTTCTGTAAAAACTAAACCAAAATCAAATGACTTTGTTGAATATGCTATAAAACTTCCGGGAAAAAATGAAAATGAAACTGTACTTCTTCCAATAGATTCAAAATTCCCTATAGAAGATTATACAAGGTTAGTAGATGCAAGTGAAAAAGGAAGAGCAGAAGAAGTAGAAGAAGCAAGGAAGTCATTAGAACGCTCTGTTAAATCTTTTGCAAAAGATATATACGAAAAATATATTGAGACTCCATATACAACTGATTTTGCAGTAATGTTTCTTCCAACTGAAAGCTTGTACTGTGAGATAGTAAAAAATACAGATTTATGTGAGACATTAAGCCAAAAGTATAGAGTAGTGGTATCAGGACCAACTACATTTGTTGCATTATTAAATAGTTTGCAAATGGGATTTAGAACACTTGCAATTGAAAAGAGAAGTAGTGAAGTATGGCAGTTACTTGGAACAGTAAAGTCTGAATTTGGAAAATTCGGAGATTTGTTAGATAAGACAAATAAAAAACTTCAAGAAATAAGTAATACTATGGATTTAGCATCAAGAAAAACAAGAACAATTGAAAGAAAACTAAAAGATGTTGAACAGCTTCCTGCATCAGAGGATTTTTATGATTTGCAAGAATTAGATGAAGCAGAAGAATAGCAAGTAAAAAATAAGTTATAGATATACTAAATGATATTTTTTATAATTTATTTTTTTGTGAAAATTTAAAATCCAAATATATCTAGGAGTAAAAATGATACATTAATTTGATTATATTTTTGCATAAAGTATTGTTAAACTATTTTAGTATGAAAGTATAGTATTTCTTTTGCTTCTTTTCTTGAATTTACATATTTACTATGATATAATTGTGAAAATTTGACTGTAAAGCCAATATAATAATTTTATTTGGAAATGGGGTAGTAGTATGGAAATAAGCAAAGTAATATCTGCTATAGAAATGGGTGATCCTTTTATAATATTCACTCCGGATATGGAGAAAATGAAACAAGAATTAAGTATTTTTTTGAGTGAATATGCTCCTAAACCTTATGAAAGAGTAAGAAATTTAGTAATATCAATGAAGATAACTATTTTGTATAATTTGGCATTAGAAATGTTAAAAGAAGGAAAAGTTTCGGCTCAAGATGAAGATTTAGAAAGTGAAAATATTGAGCAGTGTGCAGAAAATGTCGAAGATGAAGCACTTAAAATGACTGAGGAAAATATAAGCTTTGGCTGTGAAGAATATGAACCTCAAGAAGAAATAAACGGTAATTACCAATATGATAGAGGTTACTCTTCAAGTAGCGAGATTTATAAACAGCTTCTTAAGTCTAGAGCGATTTTTATGGAGCGTAAATTAAAAAATATAAGCAAAAAGAATATTGCAAGATACAAAAAAATGATGAAAATGAATAAAATGTTTATGTACCATTAAAAAAGTGTAAATTATAAAAAGTAGAAGAATTTTCTTCTGCTTTTTATTTGCTAAATACTAAAATATATGGTAAATATTATTATTTAGTTGACATATTAATTGCGGTGTGGTAAAATACTAGCTGTAATAAGGGTAAAAAATGCAAAATAACAATTTTGCATGAAGAAAGGGGAATTTTCATGAAATGTGAATCCGAAGAAAAAATAATGAGTGCAGTTTCTCCGTTTGAAATTTACACACAAGACCTAAACGTAATTGAAAAAGAAAAAAATGAATATTTAAAACGGTTTAGACCAAAAGAATATGCAACTGTAAAGAACTTTATTCTTAATCAAAAAGTAACAGTATTATATAGAAAAGCAGTAGAAATGATAGAAAGTGGAGAGGTTACTTATCATACTTCTTCTAATATGATTTTAATAAAAGACGATGGCTCAAAGATTATTTTTGAATATGACTACTCATATGATATAAAAATTGGAACAATGTATGTAACAAAAGAAAGTGTAATTTTTGTTATAAAACCAGAATTTGAAAAGTATTATAACAATTACGTTTCAAAGACAAAATTTATTCCAAAGTTAAATCGTAGTATGTGGGAAAATGTTCAGTACATGTTTCCAAAACTTTCAAATAATTTTAGGGGAGAGGAAGGTTTTGTCATAGAGTCACTTCTTCCAAACGGAAGCCAGATTTATCCTTTAAGAGAGGTATTAAATTACTTTAGTGGATACATTAAGCCAGAGTATGTCGCTTCTATTCTTACTAAACTTTACTATTTTGAGTGTTATCTAGAAATCTTAAAAATTTCTCATAATGCACTTACTGTAGATAATCTCTTTTTTGCACCTGGAAAATTTGTAGAAGAAGGAGCCAAATTTAATGTAAGTGATTTAAGAATAGTAGGTGTGTATGGAGGATGGTTTTTCTCTACCAATTATGGCGAAAAGATTTCTGGAGTTCCAGCTGAAATATACAGCATACTTCCAAAGCAAATAAAAAATACAGGATATTCTTCGTATGTTTTAGATCTGCTTGCAATAAAGCAGGTAGCAAGAAATCTTTTGAACTTTGACTCTAGCAAGGCATTTCAAATTCCGGAGGCAATGAAAAAATGGATTACTGAAAGTAGCATCAAGATAAATGCTTACGAAGAATTTAAAACTTGGGAAGACGTTGTAATAGAAAGCTTTGGAAAGAGGAGATTTGCCGAAATGGGCATTTCCATAAATTAAATTTTATTTAGGAGGAAAAGTATTATGGGTGGTAGATCAGTAGGTGCAAAAGAAATCCGTTCTTACTACGCACAAAGAAAAGAGTGGAGCAGCGTAACAAATGCTTCACAGGTTTTTAAGGAGACAAATATGCAGGATGAGTTTAATCCGGCAAAGATTAAGCTTCCAAGAGAAGCTTGCGACTCTCCTGATTCTCCGCATTCAAGAGGAATAATTTTTGCAGAAGATGTAACAGGTTCAATGGGGTTCTTTTTACTTGACCTTATAACCAAGCAGTTCCCTCGGCTCATAACTTCTACATATAGCGCTGTTTCATATAATCCTCATATAATGTTTATGGGGGTAGGTGATGTAGAATTTGACGAAGCGCCACTTCAAGTAACGCAGTTTGAAGCTGATTTAAGAATGCTCGACCAGCTTCAAAAAATATGGCTTGAAAAAAGAGGAGGCTACAATAATTATGAAAGCTACATCCTTCCTTGGTATTTTGCAGCTAAATGCATAAAGATGGACTGCTATGATAAAAGAGGAGAAAAGGGATTCCTTTTCACATTTGGAGATGAGTATCCAACACCATACATAACAAGCAGAAGCTTAAAAAAGGTTTTTGGAGAAAATTTAGATTTAAGTGGCGAGCCAAGTCAGTACACAAATCTTGATCTTCTTGAAATGGCAGAAGAAAAGTTTTACTGCTATCATGTAATATTACAAGGTAATGGGTATTCGAGTGGAGTTGTAAATGACTGGAAACAGCTTATGGGCTCTCATGCACTTGATTTAACTCACCATGAATTCCTTCCTGAACTTGTAACATCAGTTCTTAAAATGTATGAGGGTGTTCCTAAAGCAGATGTAATAAACGGAATTGAAGATGTATATGCAAGAGATGTGGTATCTCACGCTTTAGAAACGCATGAAGAAATAGTTAAGGAAAATGCGGTAAGTATAGAGCAGAACGCTCAAATTGATGTATTTTAATAACCATTTTTTAAGTAATGAAGGGGGAGAAAAACTCTCCCTTTTTACTTAAAAGGAAAAGGAGAGCAAAATGAATAAATGCAGCATAATTATAGGGAGTATGTGGGGAGATGAAGGAAAAGGGCATATAACTGATATTTTGTCGCAAGAAAATAATACTTTAAATGTACGGTTTTCTGGTGGAGCACAGGCATCACATACTGTAGTTACTCCAAATGGTAATAGACATGCATTTAGAAGCTTTGGAAGTGGTACATTTTTAGGTGCTAAGACATACTTAAGTAGATATTATATAATAAATCTACCTGAATATGTTCTTGAAAGAAAAAAGCTTGAAGAAAGTTTTGGATTAAATCCAAAAGTAATAGTTAATCCTCATGCTTTAGTTACTACTTTTTGGGATGTATATATAAATCAAGCTGTTGAAACCTTAAGGGGAATGTCACGTCATGGAAGTTGTGGATTTGGAATAAATGAAACTGTAGAAAGAAGTAAAAAATTAAGCTATCAAATAACAGTTTCTGACCTTATATTTAGAACTAACCTTAAAAAGAAACTTAAAATTATACAAGAAGAATATGTTCAAAAAAGACTAAAAGAAGAGTATAATCTAACGTTAAAGGACTTACCTGAAAAATATCAAGCTCTGATTACCGATGAAGAAAACATAGATATGTTTATGTTTTACTCTAATGAATTTTTAAAAACTATAGAAATAGAAGAAAATAGCATTATATCAGCATTTGACAGTGTGGTATTTGAAGGAAGTCAGGGACTAATGCTTGATAAAGATAACGAAGAAGGATTTCCAAATGTTACATCTTCAAGTACGGGAATAAAAAATGCACTAGAAATTTTAGAAGATATTAATTATACTGAAAAAGTTGATGTATATTATGTAAGTAGGTGCTACTTTACAAGACATGGAGCAGGAAAATTAAAAAATGAACTTAAAAGTATTCCGTATAGTGGAGTAGAAGATAGGACTAATGTATTTAATGAATTTCAGGGGAGTTTAAGGTTTTCATATCTAGATTTTGACATGTTACTTAAATCCATATCAAAAGATTTAGAACATGCATCAGAGGAGTTAAAAGTAAATGTAGTATTTACCTGTCTTGACCAGCTTCCTGCTACAATGCTTTATTATTACAAAAGTGTGAAAAACGAGGTGTATTCTTGTGATTTCATAAAAAGAGCATGTGAAATACTAAAAAGAGAGCTTCCAAGCTTTAACTCACTCTACTACACATACGGTCTTACAAGAAACGAATTTAATGAGTATAAGGAAAAAGTCACGGCTTATGCATAGCATAAGTCGTGGCTTTTGAAATTTTAATTTTTGTCATTAGACTTCGTATTTTTCTTTTTAGGTTTAGAATTTGTAGTATATGATATTCCCTTTGCAAGCTTTAAAGTTATATTTCCTTTGGAATTTATTGTAGTTCCATTTGGAAGCTTGTAACTAAAAGAAGATATACCATTTTTTCCAATATTTGCGTAAACTGATAATTTTTCAGTCATAAGTTTCTTTCCACAAGCACTGCAAAAGTTTGCATCTTCTGAAAAAACTTTTTTACAACTTTCGCACTTCTTAACCTTCTGAGTAGATATAGGAAGTCTTTTTGAATAGTTTATTCCCATTATTTATCATCAGAACTTTCAGCTACAGATATTGTATCTGCTACTATATTCTCATTACTTGCCTGGCTAGTAACGGGTATAGCCTGGACTTTTAGGTTAGTTCCACATCCAGGGCAAAAAGCATCGCCCGGCTCAAGTTTTTTTCCACAGCTTGGGCAAACATTATCTTCTGCAACTTTTGTTCCACATTTTCTGCAGAAGAGGTCGCCTGCTATAAGTTTGTTTCCGCACCTTCTGCAAAAGCTTCCTGCAGGTATTGTTTTTGAGCCACATTTCGGGCAGTAAGCGGTATCAGCGTCATAGAGAGAATTGCATTTTTCACATCTAACGTCGCCACCTGCAGAATTTGATTCACTGCCAGCTGAAGCAGGGAATATGTTCTGGAAAGGATTTGCAAGATTCGGATCAGAGCCACTCATCATCTGCGAAAGCAGCAGAAGCTGCATTGTATCCATCTGTCCGTCTCCAGAGCTCATCATCATGATAGGGAGCAGATTGTTACTTAAGTTGCCGTTTCCAGCCATAAGCAGGGGAAGTGCCGCGCCGAGACCATTGAAAGAGCTGTCGTCGATGTCGTCAAGTGAAAACTCACTTTCATCGTCATTATCTGCTTTAGACCACTGCATAAGGCAAATAGCTGCCATAATATTTCCCGAAATGCCCTGATTAGGACCACCAAGATTTGCAAGGGAAGTCATATCCATAGCAACAAGCTCTGTAAAGAAGCTCATTCCAGGAATTATGCTGTCTTCAGGAATAACCTCACGAATATTGCCGTCGGCCGCATTCATAATCTTTATGGTATTTTTCGAGGGATCAACATCGTAAACAAAGCAGTATTCATTATTATACATAATGAGTTTACCTGTTGCAAGCTGCTCTTTCTTTACAGGGAGCATATAGATAGGGAGACTTCCAAGCTTTATGTTTGCCATGTTCTTCCGAGTACCTGCAGCCTTATCGTAGATGTACCAGTTACCAGTTTCTGCGTTTTTTACTGCAATACCCATAATGGTAGATGCGATGTTTGAGTCTTTCACCAGACCGAACTTAAGATTAAGACCGAAAAGCGAATTTTTCTTTTTCATAGTTTTCTTTCCTCCTGATTGATTAGTTATACCAAAGTAAGAAGCAAGAGCTTCTTTAGCTTCCGATGGGTTAAAAGATATAGCTGCATATTCATCTTCTACCTCTTGCCCAAAATTCCATTTTGCAGTAACTGGAAAAGATATGAAATCGGCACCATTTTGAATAGCTTCTTTAAGCATTTTAGCTAAATTATCTATACTAAGTTGGTAATTATCAAAAGATTGAAAGTGTCTTCCAATAGCTTTATCCTCAAACTTTATAATTACTAACTCTTTTGCTGGATAGTACAAAAAGTCTACTGTAAAATTGTTCATTACTATACTGTGATCAGAAAAAAGAGGAGCTCTTATTCCATCTTCTATAGCTACTGCATCATAGCCATCAAAACTGTAGCTTTTGGGAATTAACTTCCTTAAAAGATTTTTCTTGTCAAATGGCATATTAATACCTCCTTTTTTACTTGATGTAGTAATTACATCATCATGATTAATTTTTTGCATGGTTATTATACCACACATTACATAAAAAGTAAATAAAAATGAAACAAAAGCATGAAAATCATAATAGAATTCATGTTTTTGTAAGTAGTTATAACTTAATTAAAAGAATATTAACTTAAGGTAGTAAGGCTTGTTCCACATTTTCTACAGAAAACATCGCCTAAACTAGCTTTGTAGCCACATTTTTTGCAAAACTGCACTGACTTAATGGTACTATTTCCACATTTTGAGCAAAATTCAGTACCTATAGGGTAGAAAATATTACATTTTGTGCAAAGCATTCCATCTGCATAAGAAATATCTATAGAAGATGCCTGGCCTTCGTAATCTAAAGTAGTTTTGTTATTTTGAACATCTATCATTTGTGAAAGAAGTATCATCCTTGCAATATCTGTTTTTTTACTTACTGATTTGAATGCCAAAAGTTGCATAAGACTTCTTTTTTGTGCATCATTTCCAGCTAGAATAAAAGGAATAAGTGACTTTAGGTCATCTAAATAGTCATCCTTTTCATCTTCAGCTGAAATTTTCTCCGTTTTTTCAGTATCGATTTTTTCATCTGAAATACTATCATTAACATATGGCTGACTTTTTTCACACTTTGGTAAAACTTTTTTATAGTCTAATCCATATTTTTCATTAATAAACTTCCTATCTGCAGGTACTACTGTATTGTCATCGTTATAGATTAGTCCGAAGTAGTACAAAAGGGCTTTTTTTACATCTTCATAATCAAATGAAATTGCAAAGTAATCACAAGTTTCGAAATTTGAAGACATCTTTGTGTTTACCTTAAACTTTATATCAATAGAAGATGAATATTTTTCTAAGGCTTTAGCAAATTTTTGCAAGAAGTCCTCCATTTCTATCACTAAATCTGAAAAAGTGGTAAATGAGTATTCTATTTTGCCAAAATGTACAGTTACAGACTCTTCGTTTTCACAGCATTTATAAAAAAAAGTGGATATTATGAGCTCTTACCACAATTTTATGAGTATGAAATAGTGGATTCTTTTTGTAATCTTGAAAATTTGTATCATATTCTGAATAACCTGAAAAATAGTATTTTATTGGAACAAGCTCCCTTAAAAGAGAAAATCTATCAAAGCTAAAATCTTCCTCGTAATCAAACATAAAAGGTATATCTTCCTTTTCTAATGAAGCTATTTTGAACGTTTCATCATCGTTATAGATTAATCCAAAATAGTAGAAAAATGCTTTTTTAGCCTCTACATAATCAAATGTAATTGTAAATAATTCAAATTCTTTTTCTCTTTTGTATTTACTAAAAACCAAAAACGAAACATAAGCACTACCTTCTTTTAAAGATTTATTAAGTTCATATGCAAGCTGATCTATATTAATTGCAAAGCTATTAAAATCTGGTGGTAAAAAGCGTCCATTTTTGTAATTTTCAGGAAAATAAATAGATATTGAATTTCCATGATACCAAACACTTGCATTATGCCCTTTTATATCAATTGTATAATTGCCAAAAAGTTCATTTTTACCTGTATTTTCAATGTTTTCAGCTTCATATCCTGTAAAACTATAGCTAACCGGAATAAGCTCTTTTAAAAGAATAGTTCTATCAAATGACATATTAATGCCTCCTTTAAATAAAGAATAATTATTAAATTAGTCTTAAATTTCTATATATTTCAGTGAGATTATATCATATGAGATATTAAATGTAAAGAAAAAACATGGAGAATAAATCCATGTCTTTTTTCTACGTAACTGCTATTTCTTCAAAAATAATTCCATCACAAAGCTCTTTTGCTTTCTTAAGCTGCTCTTCAGTTCTTGCAGTGTAACCCAAAATAGGTAAGTTTTTCTTCCTACACTCCATAGCATAGCCTTCTTTTAAGTCATCAATGTTGTAGACTATAAAATTAGGACTGCTAACAAAGTTTAGAGCTTGAGTTTT
>JAFVCY010000060.1 GCA_017478805.1 Clostridia bacterium | reverse complement strand
TAGAATTTTTAAGAAATTATGAAAAAAGAAGAAGTGATGAGAAAAATGGGAAAAAAGATTAATTATATTGAATTAGAAAATAAACTACAAAGATGTAAGAATATTAATATAGAAGATGTTAAGGAAAGTGAAATTGATGATATAAGTAATATAAAAATAGATACAGAAAAATCAAGTGTTGAAAGAATACTTGATTTTTTAGTGTCTTGTAAAAATCCATATATTTTTAAAATTGATAATAGCATTGTTAAGCTAGAGTTCTCAGAAAGCAAAATATCTGCAGATAAATGCATTACAGAAGTTTTTAAAAGTATATACAAATTGTAAAAATGAAAATTAATGTGCGAATTTAAAAAACGCACAATGGCTTATATCTATTTTTTAAATTAAAATTATCATATAGATATAAGGAGGGTATTATGGCAGGTAGAAAAAGCAAATATAGTAAAGAAAATGAAAATCAAAAGAATTTATTAAAAGTTGCAGTATATGTAAGACTTTCAGTAGAAGATGGTGTAAATGATGATGAAAGTAGCAGTATAACAAATCAGAAGAAACTTGTAACTGAATACTTAAAGGGATTAAATAATGTAGAAATTTATGATTATTATGTGGATGATGGTTATACGGGAACAAACTTTAAAAGACCAGAGTTTAACAGAATGATAGGAGATATTAAAGACAAAAAAGTAAATGCAGTTGCAGTTAAAGATTTATCAAGATTAGGTAGAAACCATATTCAACTTGGTAATTATCTTGAGAATATATTTCCACTTTTAAATGTCAAAGTAATTTCTGTAAATGAAAATCAAGGTAAAACAAATATCTTGGAGATATGTGAGTCAGTTAACAATAGTTTTTATACAAATATTAAGAACTTACTTAATGAAGAATATAGTAGAGATATATCGCAGAAAGTAAAAAGTGTGATAAAGACAAAGAGAGAAAAGGGAAAATGCAGTTATGGATTATGTGCTTATGGTTATCTTAAAGATCCAAATGATATAGGACATTTAATTGTTGATAAAAAAGTAAGCGACATAGTTAAAAGAATATTCAATTTATATATATCGGGAACATCATTAAATGGTATTGCAACAATTTTAAATAAAGAGAATATACTTGCACCAACTGTATATAGAAATCCGAAACTTGCTATAAAGAAAATAGGTTGGGAACTGCCAACTATAAAACTAATTTTAAGAAATGAAGTTTATTGTGGAGATTTAATTCAAGGAAAATTTAAAAAAGCAAGTTATAAAGACAAAAGTATAATTAGACTGCCTAAAGAACAATGGCATATTAAAGAAAATTCTCACGAGGCAATTATAACAAGAGATGTATTTAATAAAGCTCAAGAAATACTTGATAAAAACCCCTGTGGTGTAAATAAACAAAAGAGAATTAATATATATATGAAAGTTTTAAAATGTTATGACTGCAAAAAAGCAATGCGAAAGAAAACACTTATTAATATACATAATGGAAAAGAATATCAGTACATATACTTTAGATGTAGCAGTTATACAGTGAGTAAGAAATTTTGCAGTAGGCATCAAATAAATGTAAAAACTTTAGATAAAGTTGTATTAGAAAGTGTTAAGTTTCAAATATCACTTGTTTTAGAAGTTGGAAAAGCAATAAAAGAAATAAAAAAAGCAAGATTAAATTCAACATTTGTTAGTTCAGTTCAAAAGCAAATGGAAGAATTGATTAAAAAAAGGGATAAAGCAGAATTTTTGAAGAAAAAAATATATGAGGACTTTAAATTAAACAATATAAATCTTGAAGTATACAAGAATATGAAAGAAGAATATGAAAAAGAGATAATTGAATTAAACGAAAAGATAGATGCTTTAAAATTGCAAAATGAAGAAGAAATCAAAATATTAAATAATACAGACTGGATAAAAGTATTTGAAGAAAATAGGAATATTGAAGAATTAGATAGAAGTGTTATTGAAACCCTTATTAAAACTATATATGTTTATAAAAGAGGTAAAATTTCTATTGTTTTTAAATATGAAGATGAATATAATAAGGTTATTAATTATATAAAAGAAAGGAGCAATGAAGATGATAAAAAATAATATATATAATTGGAAAGTTGCACTATATATAAGACTGTCTGTTGAAGATGAAGATGAGAAAGAAGAAAGTAATAGTGTTGTTAATCAAAAACAATTATTGAGTCAATATATTTCAGAGAATGATGATTTTGATTTGGTAGATTATTACATTGATGATGGGTATTCTGGAACAAACTTTGATAGACCAGGATTTAAAAGAATGATGACTGATATATTTGATAAAAAAGTTAATGCAGTAATTATAAAGGATTTATCCAGATTAGGTAGAAACTATATAGAAGTTGGTAATTATATTGAGCAGATATTTCCTGTATATAATGTTAGATTTATTTCTATAAATGATAATATTGATAGCTTTAAAGACCCAGACTCTACAAATAATATTCTTGTTCCTTTTAAAAATTTAATGAATGATGAATATAGCAGAGATATTTCAAACAAAGTAAAAGCAGTTATGAAGATGAAAAAGAAAAATGGAGAATTTGTTGGCACAATTGCACCTTATGGCTATATTAAAAGTCCAGAGGACAAGCATAAATTAATAGTTGATAGTGAGTCTGCCGAAGTAGTAAAAATGATTTTTAAAATGACTTTAGAGGGAAGTGGAAGAAATAAGATAGCAAAAATGCTTAATGAAACTGGTGTGTTATCACCTGTGGAATATAAGAAAAAGGTACTAAATTTAAAATGTGGTAACAGATACACTAATTGTAAAGAAAAGAATTTATGGAATCCAAATCAAATTACAAGTATTTTAAAAAATGAAGTTTATTGTGGAGATATGATACAAGGTAAAGAGAGAAGAATAAGTTACAAAATAAAAAAATCAGTAAAACTTCCAAAAGAAGATTGGATTATAGTAAAAAATACCCACGAGGCGATTATTTCAAGAGAAGATTATGAAAAAGTACAAAATTTAATATTTTCAAGAGATATAAGAGTATGTAATAATGGAAACTTAAATATTTTTTCTGGACATTTAAAATGTGCTGATTGTGGTATGACAATGACGGCAACTACAAGAAAGGTAAGCAAAAAGAATTTGAATGATGAAAAAAAACGATATTATTATATGTGTACGACTTATTCTAGAAAGTCACACAGTTTATGTACAAAGCACACAATTAAAAGTGAAGTGTTAGAAAATTTATGCTTAAAGACAATAAAAATGCATATTGCTTTAATTATAGATGTAGAAAAAGTTATTAAAGAAATAAAGATGACTAAAAACATAAATTGTGAGAGTGAACTTCTAAAAAATAACATAGATACAATTAATAAAGAAATAGAAAAGATAAAGACTCTAAAAAAGGATTTATATGAAGATTGGAAATTTGGTTTTATAACTAAAGAAGAATATTTACAATATAACGAAGATTATAGTTCAAAGTTTGAAGAATTAAATACTAATCTTAATAATGCTAAATCTAGATATGAAATTATAAATAATAGAGCTGTGTTATCTGATGAAATAAAATGGATACAAGAAATCAAAACATATAATAATATACAGACATTAACAAAAGAAGTAATAGATAATCTTATTGATACAATTTATATAAAGGAAGATAATAATATAAATATTAAATTTAAGTATCAAGATGAATATTTACAGGTTATTCAATTTATAAAAGATAATGGTAAATATGATTCATTAAATATACTTAAAGTAGTTTAATTATAATATTAAAAATTACTCGCAAAAATTGTAGTACGGTGGGATACAGAAACTGGTGCAATAAAATCAGCATATACAGATGAAAATGGCGGTTTAAACAATGAGCCTACTGCAACGCATGAAAGTTATGCCTTAACAGCAGCAAAAGCTTATGGAACAGCAGTAGGAGGAGAAGGAAGACTTTTAACTAAAGCTGAAGCAGACGGATTAGAAGCATCAAATTCAGCATTATTATATGCAAATAGTGGAGATTTTGCATCAGCAAATAACTTCTTAAATTATTGGCTTGGCTCTGCTCCCTTTGACGGTGACTACGGCGTTTGGTTTGTCGGTGGCGAGTATGAGGGCGTCGACTGCGACGTCTTCGGCGATGACAACATCTTTGGGGTTCGCCCAGTTGTAACTATCTTAAAGTCTAATATCTAAAAAAGTGATGGGTAGCGAATTTTTATGGCTTTGGTAGCAGTTTCTCACAAAAAACTGCTACAGGCCTAAAATCGTGATTTTTGATGCTGGGCATGGAAAATCACACCAAAGCATACCTTTCGCACTTATGTAAGAAGTGTGAAAGATTCATAAGTACTTATCTATGACTATGCATTATAGAGCAAATATAGTTTAAGTTATGGTATATACATATTTTGTATGTTATATAGTGCTATAAAATTATATGATATAAAAAATAAATAAGATATGGAGAGAAAATATATATCCACTTTTCTCTCCATTTTTTTTATTTATTCAAGTTTTTAACTAATTATTTATTTATGCTACTCTAATTCCTGTATCGATAACTTCCTTTACAAAAGGATTACTTACTTCTTTATAATCTTCTATTCTAATTATATGAAGCTCTATTCTGTAGTCAATATCTCTACGTATTTTCATAAACTCTACAGCCTCATCAATTATATTATCTTTAAATTCGTCTATGACTATGGCTATATCTATATCACTATCTTCGTTTTGAGTACCTTTTGCATAAGAACCAAAAAGAATTATAGCATAAGCATTATACTTTTCATTTATTTTTTGTACATATTTAAAAACTATATCTTCGATTTCTTTATTAATTTTTTCCTTATTCATATTACTTTTTCTCACTTTCATTTATACTTTCAAGTAAAAAATCTCTAATTGTATTTATATCATTAATTCTATCTTTGGTATAATCTTTAGTACATAATTTGTAAAAAGAATTTTTGTAATCGTCATATCTACCATCAAGATTAAATCTTGTTATTTCATCAAGTAATGATTCTTGGCTATCTGTTAATTTAAGCGTAAGCTTTGAAGCTAAAAATGATAAATCATGACTTTTGGGAGCATATGGCATATCAATATGCTCTTTTGCATAAAAAGCTTTTAAAATTTTCTCTATAACCAAATGACCAATAAATAGGCTCCACGTATATTTTCCACTTTAAAATAATACTTTCATTGTATCATAATCGTTTTTAGAGCTATTTAACCAGTAATTCATTAAATCAATATTATTCATTGCACTTCTCCTTACATATATATTTTATTATTTTTTTCTAATAATTACCATACTTTTTATAAATTTTCACTATTTTAGTACATATATGAATTATATAATAAATACTGATTAATACTTTTATGTAAATAAAATTTCTTGACTATAACTGTAATAGGTTATATAATATATATACTAGGAGATGAGAAAATGACAGAAGATAGTGAGTTATTAGAATTTGAACAAAAGCTAGGGTATAGTTTTAAGAATAAAGAAAGTTTAAAAATAGCACTTACACATAAATCTTATGCCCATGAGCATGGAACCTTAGATAAAGGGCTATACAATGAAAGAATAGAATATTTAGGAGATGCAATCTTAGAGCATATAATATCAGATGTTCTATATGCTGCAGTGCCTATCCTAAATGAAGGAAATATGACTAAAAAAAGAGCAGAAATTGTATGTGAAAAATCCTTAAGTGATGCATTTTCTGCTATTGATGGAGATAAATATATATATGTTGGAAAGTGCGATTTGAGTTCTGGTAATAAAAAGCAAGTAGCAATTATTGCTGATGCATTTGAGGCAGTACTTGGTGCTGTGTATTTAGATAGTAGTTATGAAGTAGCAAGAGATCTTGCTTTAAGGCTTTTAGATAAACAAATAAATGATGCCTTATCTGGAAAAACAGATATTGTAGACTACAAGACGCTATTTCAAGAATTAATGCAGCAAAATGGAAAAGTAGAGATAAAATATGTAATAACTAAAGAAGAAGGACCAGACCACGATAAAACTTTCTATACTGACGTGCTTGTAAATGGAAAAGTCCAAGGAAGTGGCGTTCGGAAAAAACAAGAAAGGAGCAGAGCAGGAAGCTGCACATATGGCTTATGACAAACTTAAATGATATTCACATTGATACAAATGAAGTACTAAAAAATATAGTAAATAAAGATAATCAGTATACCATTCCAATATTTATTCCACATCTTGGGTGCAAAAACGAATGTGTATTTTGTAATCAAAGAAAAATAAGCGGAGCGTCTAGCGATGTAGATATAGAAGAAGTAAAAAAGCTGGTAGAAGAAAGGCTTAAGAGTTTTAAGCAAAATAGAAAGATTCAAATAGCCTTCTTTGGTGGAAGTTTTACAGGACTAGACAAAGAAGAACAAATTAAGTTTTTGAAGCTCGCAAATACTTATGTAGAAAAAGGAGTAGTAGAAAGCATAAGAATATCTACAAGACCAGATTATATATCTAAGGATATATTAAAACTTTTAAAGAGGTATAATGTAAAGACAATTGAGCTTGGCGTGCAGAGCATGGATGAAGAAGTGCTTTTAGAATCTAAAAGAGGACACACATCTTTAGACGTAATAAGGGCAGCAAGGCTCATAAATCTATATAATTTTGAGCTTGGTTTTCAAATAATGGTAGGTCTTCCAAAGAGCACAAAAGAAAAGGAAATAGAGACTATAGATAGACTTTTAAAGTTTAAACCAAAACAGCTTAGAATTTACCCAGTATATGTACTAAAAGAAAGCCAGCTTTATGAAATGTATAAAAAGAAGGATTATAGTCCTTTAACGCTTGAAGATGCAGCAGGTAGAGTAGCTGAGGTTATAGGAAGATGCAGAAAATCTAATGTAAGTATTATAAGAATTGGGCTTCAGTCTACAGAGGATATATCAGAAAATGCAAAGGATTTGATTGGACCAGTTTCAGATAATTTTGGAGAATATGCATTATCCAAAATAGTGCTAAATGAAATTATAAAAAATATACCAAAAGAAAAAGAAGGTAGCGACGAGATTAATATATATATACCAAAAAGATATATCTCACTTGCTGTAGGTCCAAAGAAAGCAAATAAAAAGTATTTAGAAGAAAGGTATAATAAAAAGATAAATATAATAGGAGAGTAAAATGGTAGATGTAATGTATGTTGCAAGTGCAGGAGGTCATCTTTCTGAACTGCTAGAGCTTGAGCCTTTATTTAAAAAGCATAGCAAAGTAATAATAACAGAAAAAACAGAGTCGACACTTAAATTAAAAGAAAAATATGATTTAAAATATGTAGCATATGGCTCAAAGCAATATATGTATAAATATATATTTATATTTCCATACAACATAATAAAAGCTATGTATTATATATTAAAATATAGACCAAAAGTGATTATAACAACAGGAGCACATACTGGTGGAATATTTGTAACAGTTGGTAAAATTCTTGGAAAAAAGACTATATACATTGAATCTATGGCTAAAGTAGATAGTTTGTCACAAACAGGAAAATTTGTGTATAACAAGGTAGATAAGTTCTACGTACAATGGGAAGATTTATGTAAAAAATATGATAAATGTAAATATTTAGGGAGATTAAAATAATGATATTTGTAATGTTAGGCACTCAAAAGCAACAATTTACAAGACTTTTAGACATTCTTGAAAACTCAAATATACTTCAAAATGAAGAAATAATTGTCCAAGCAGGACATACAAAATATAATAGTAAATTTATGAAAATTAACACTTTTTTTGATACTCAAACTATGAAAAAATATATGATAGATTCAGATTTTGTAATAACTCATGGAGGAGTTGGAAGTATTATAGATGCATTAAATCTTGGCAAAAAAGTTTTAGCTGTTCCAAGACTGAAAAAATTTGCAGAACATATAAATGACCACCAAATAGAAATATGCCAAAAATTATATGAAGAAGGCTATATTGAATATCTTTTAGATGGAGAAGATTTGGTAGGCAAATTACAAAAACTGAAAGAAAATAATTACAAAAAATATGAAAGAGATAAAAAATATTTAGAAATTTTGGAAAAAGATATAAAAGAATTTTTAAAATAAAAAAAAGTACTAATAATAATTAAAGAGGTAAAGCTATGAAAAATGTTATAATGGAAATTATTTTAATTATTATAGGTACTTTTATTATGTCTGTGGGTATTAATCTATTTTTAGTATCAAATGAGCTTACAACTGGTGGAGCAACAGGTATTGCAACTATTACATACTATTTATTTGATATTCCTATAGCTTTTATGGTACTACTTATTAATATCCCGCTGTTTATAATTGCAATATTTAAGCTTGGAGTAAAATTTTGTATAAGGAGCCTATTTGCAACTGCTACCTTTACACTTTTTTTACAAATCTTCCAGTTTGAGAGCTGGCTTAGTAAAACATCAACAGACTTAATTGTATCTAGTATATTTGGAGGAATGCTAGTTGGTCTTGGAATATCTCTTGTATTTAAAGCAGGAGCAAGCACGCGGTGGCACAGATTTAATAGCACAACTTCTAAGAAATAACAAAAATTTTAAGTTAAATATAAGTACTACAATATTAATAATTGATTCATTAATATTACTTCTTCTACTAATATCTTTTAAAAATTTAAATAATGTGTTATACTCAATAATAGCAATATATATACAAAATAAAATTATAGATTTAGTGTTTGACGGCATAAACTTCTCTAGAATAGTAAATATCGTGACAAATAAAGATAATAATATGGCTGAAGATATTAACAAGAAGCTACAAAGAGGAGTAACGGTATATCCATGCAAGCGGAGGATATACTGGAAATGAAAAAATTAACGTAACATGTGTGGTAAACCTTTATGAAATGGCAAAACTAAAGAATATAATATTAGAAAATGACAAAGATGCATTTACATATATAACTGCTGCAAATGAAGTATATGGAAATGGTTTTAAGAAGTATAAGGAGGAAGTGTAGTGGAATTAGAAGAAATATCAAAAAAAGTTAGAAAAGATATAATTCAGATGATATATGAAGCAAAAAGTGGTCATCCAGGAGGAAGTCTGTCTTGTACAGATATTCTTGTGTATCTGTATTTTAAGGAAATGGATTTAAAAAAGGATAAGTTTATTCTTTCTAAAGGGCATGCAGCACCAGCTCTTTATTCAGTTCTAAGTCAAAAAGGGATCATAGATAAAAAAGAGCTTAAGACTTTAAGGAAAGCTACAGGTTCTTTAGAAGGACATCCGTGTATAAAAACAAAGGGAGTGGAAGTGTCAACTGGGTCTTTGGGTCAAGGACTTTCAGTTGCAAACGGATTTGCTCTTGCAAAAAAATTAGATAAAAAGCCTGGATATGTATATGTTTTATTAGGAGATGGAGAACTAGAGGAAGGACAAGTTTGGGAAGCTTTAATGACAGCAAATAAGTATAAATTAGACAATTTAGTAATTATTGTTGATTATAACGGACTTCAAATTGATGGAAGCATAGAGGAAGTTAAGACTTTAGATAATCTAGAAGAAAAGATAGAATCATTTGGAATAAACGTTATTTGCTGTGATGGACATAATATGACTCAAATTGGACTTGCACTTGCAGAAGCAAAACAAAATAGTACAGCTACTTGTATTCTTGCAAATACTATAAAGGGTAAAGGTGTAAGTTTTATGGAAAATAGCGCTTCTTGGCATGGAAAATGTCCAAGTGAAGATGAGTATAAAAAAGCGATAGAAGAGCTTGGGTGAAAGGAGAAATATATGAAGTCAACAAGAAAAGCATATGGAGAGTTTTTAGCATTGCTTGGAGAAAAAAATAAAAATGTTGTGGTCTTAGATGCAGACTTAGCAGAGGCTACACAAACTAAAATGTTTAGAGATAAATTTCCAGATAGACATATAGATGTAGGGATAGCAGAGCAAGATATGGTTGGAACTGCGTGTGGTCTTGCACTTTCTGGAAAAACAGTATTTGCATCTTCCTTTGCTATGTTTCTAGCTGGAAGGGCATATGAACAGGTAAGAAATACGGCAGGGTATTCACATGTAAATGTTAATTTATGTGCAACTCACTCTGGACTAGGAGTCGGAGAAGATGGTGCAACTCATCAATGTTTGGAAGATATTGCACTAATGAATGCAATCCCAGGAATGACTATATTTCAACCGGCAGATGACACAGCTACTAAAAAGATACTTGAATATTGCTTAAAAATAGATGGACCAAAGTATATAAGGCTTGGCAGAAATGATGTGCCTTTTGTGTATAGTGAAGATGCAAAGTTTGAGGCTGGAAAATCAAATGTTTTTGGCGATGGAGAGAATGGAACTATATTTGCAAGTGGTATAACACTTGCCATTGCTTTAGATGCTCAAAAAGAGCTCAAAGAAAAAGGAAAAAATGTTAGAGTAGTAGATTTGTATTCAATAAAACCTGTAGATAAAGAAATGATTATAAAGTGTGCAAAGGAGACAGAACTTCTAATTTCTATTGAAGACCATAGCATAATAGGTGGAATAGGCTCAATTATTTCAAATGTATTAACAGAAGAGTATCCAAAAAAGCTTATAAAGATTGGAGTTAATGACAAATTTGGAAAGTCTGGAAAAGCAGAGGAGTTATACAAGCTTTATGGAATTACTAAAGAGGATATAGTTAATAAATTCTAAAAAACGTGAAAAAATATAATAATTTAAAAAAATATGCAAATTAATATAAGTATTCCAAGTAAAAATATATCTGTTTCTAAAAATTATTATAAATTTTTCACTTTAAATGGTAATTTTTTCTAGTATCAATGCATATTACTAAAAAGTTTTGCTATTTCTAGCAATTAATGAATTAATAAAAGGTATAAATAGAAATGGATTAAGTAAAGGTATTGGAGAACCTGAGCCATTAAGGTATAGGAAAGCATGGAGTAGGAGAATAACACGGAGAACATAGGCTTGTATATAATTTTGATGAGAATAAAAATCTTGTGATTTTATCATGTAAGGGTCATTATGAAAACAATAAATAATAGGAAATAGTTTATGTTTTTTACAAATAATTCTATTCATTTATACTATCGAAGTGAGAGATAGTAGACATATTAAAATTACATATAGATTCAAAGAGTTCTGTTATCTCTCATTTAGTAATTCTTATTAAATCTTTTCTATTTTATCTTTTAATAGCTTTTAATTGCCAAAAAACGTGAAATTAACTAGCAAAAATTGAAAAAAATAATAATTATGGTAAAAATATGCAAGCTAATATTACTATTCGATGTTAAAATATGCAAATTTTATTAATGTAATAGATACAGTTTAATATACAAACAAAATAACAATGTCAAAACTATGGAGGCATTGTTATTTTTTCTTTAAGTTTAGTTATAATTATTGTAAATAATCTTAACTTAATGTATAATTTATATGTGAAAATGGAGGTGTAAAAAGTGGAGCCACTAGCGTATAGGATGAAACCTACTTCTTTAGAAGAATTTTTTGGACAAGAACATATTGTTGGAAAGGACAAGCTACTATATAGAATGATAAAAGCAGATAAGCTAAGCTCTGTTATATTCTATCGGACCTCCAGGATGCGGGAAAACCTCTCTTGCAAGAATAATAGCCAAAACTACAGATTATAATTTTGTAGAGTTAAACGCAACAAGTAGTGGAGTAGCAGACTTAAAAAAAGTAGCAGATGAGTCAATGAATATATTCACAAATCCAAAAGGAAAAGTTGTACTTTTCATAGATGAAATACATAGATTTAATAAACTTCAGCAAGATGCACTTCTACCTTATGTAGAAAAAGGCAGTATTATATTAATTGGTGCAACTACTGAAAATCCATATTTTGAAGTAAATAAGGCACTAGTGTCAAGGTCAACAGTATTTAAGTTTAATGAATTAAAAAAGGAAGATATAAAGAATATAATAGAATATGCTATAAAAAACAAAGAAAGAGGACTTGGAAATTATAACTTAAATATAGAAGAAGGAGTAGTAGATTTCTTAGCAAATATAGCTAGTGGTGATGTAAGAACTGCATTAAATAGCTTAGAGCTTGCAGTACTTACAACTGATATGGATGAAAATGGAGTAATTAATATTACAAAGGACGTAATTAGAAATTCAGTGCAAAGTAAAAAATCTGTATATGATAAAATGGACGATGCACATTATGATACAATAAGTGCGTTTATAAAGTCAATGCGCGGAAGTGATGCTCAAGCTACGGTTCATTATTTAGCACGTATGATAGAAGGCGGAGAAGACCCAATGTTTATAGCAAGAAGAATTGTAATATGCGCAGCAGAAGATGTAGGACTAGCAAACCCAAAAGCACTAGTTATAGCAAATGCTGCAATGCAAGCAGTTCATCAAATAGGTATGCCGGAGTCAAGAATAATACTTTCAGAAGCTGCAATATATGTAGCTAAAAGTAGAAAATCAAATAGTGCATATTTAGCTATAGATGAAGCAATATCAGATGTAAAAAATATAGATGTAGGTGTTGTTCCTATGCATATTAGAAATGCACCAGTAGAAGAAATGAAAAAAGATGGGTATCATGTAGGGTATAAATATCCACATGATTATGAAGGCGGATATGTAGACCAGGAGTATTTGCCGGTAGAGATAAAAGATAAAAAATATTACACTCCAAAAGATTGGGAGGTGATGTAGCCTATGGCAAGAAGAAAAGTTGCAAGAGAAACAATAGATGAGAAAAATTTGCAAAAAGGAATAGATATATTAAATAAACATAATCAGCAAGTTGCAAAAGAAAGAAAACAAAGACTAAATATAGAAGATGATAAGAAAGAAGAAGAAAGAGAAGATATATCATCTGCAAGAAAGGTATTTAGAGTATTTTTTGTAATAATTATAGTTGTTGGACTGGTAGTTTTCTTTAATTATGGACCAATACTTGGAATTAAACTTTTTGACATAGATAGTGATGATATAGTTATTAATAATATTCTTAGTAATGAAACAATTTGTTTAGAATATAATTCTGAACTTTTAATATATAGCTCTGGAATTATTAATACATATGATAAATCAGGAAATATAACATGGACTTATAAACTTATAGATGGATTTGTGCCTACAATTTATACTAACGGTAAGTATATGCTAGTTGCAAATAAAAACAACGGTATGATATATTATTTTGATAGTAAGAAGGAAATTGCAAATAGAGTTATAGAAGGAAATATAGAAAATGTATATATCAATAGTACAGGAACATTTATAGTTCAGTATGTAAAGGATGTAGGTTACAAAAAGATTATTGCAATGTATGACAAAAAAGGAAAACAGAAATATAGTGAAGAGTATATAGATTCATCGCCAATAATAGGCATAGAGTTTACACAGGAAGAAAACAAAGTATTAGTTGTTCAGGCAGATTCTTCACATATAACCATAGGTACAGTTTTCGGTATACTTAATTTTAGTGATAGTAGCTTTCAAAAAATAATAACTTTAGAGGATAAGTTAATATATAATTATAAATTTTTAAATGATGAGATAATATACATTAGTGATAAAGCTGTTGAATCGTATAATATAAATAATGGTAATAAAGCAGTGGTGCATTCTTTAGAAGAATCTCAAACAAATTATGTTAGTTTATCAAGTAATTATTTTGTTACAGTAGAAACCATAAATAGTGGTTCAAAGGTATCAAGCAAGAAATTTGATGATACGGATATAGCAAGCAATGTACTTAACACTTATCCAAAATATATAGAAAATAGTGGGCTTCTTACATATATTGCATCGGAAAACACTATATATATAATAAATAAATGGGGAGTTATAGTTTCAGAAATAGGAATATCTCTATCACCTAAAAAAATAGTTGTATTCAATGAAGAAAAATCAGCAGCACTTATTTACTCAAATAAAGTGCAAATTATAAATATTTAGGAAAGGAGAAAAAAATGGTATATTTAATAGTTGATATAGTGGTAGTTGCTTTTATAATCATAAGTGGCTTTATAGGATATAAAAAGGGATTATCAGATATAATAATTAATATAATAGGGATTGTTCTTGCTTTAATACTCGCATTTATGTTCAAAGGTGCAGTTGCAGACTTTATAGAGTCAAAAACAAGTATAGGCAGTTCTTTAAAAGAAACAATATCAGAGTCAATATCTGAAGCTGCAAAAGAAAAACTAAATATTGATATAAAGAGTGAAGAAACAAAAGAAACAGAAACAGAAGCACAAACAGAAACTGTAAATGAAAACGATGAGCAAAATCAAAATGAAACTGAAGGTGAGACTTCTGAAAATAAAGAAAAATCAGAAACAGAAAGCGTAAAAGAAACTACTAAAGAAAAAAATAATGCATTTTATGATTCTTTAGTAGAAAATATGAAATTAGATGAAGGTGTAGATAGTATATCAGAGAAAGTTGTAGATTTTGTAATGCAAACAGCAAGTTTCATAATTATTTTTGTAGTAGTATACTTGTGTGTATTTATAATAAAAATGATGTTAAATATTGTATTTAAGCTTCCAATACTTTCAAGTATTAATGCAACTGGAGGGCTTGTTGCAGCAAGCATAATAGCACTAATAAAAGTATGGGTACTTTTAGCTATTCTTTCATTCTTATCTCCAATGGTTCCTGCAGCTTCAGATATTATAAGCTCAACATATATAACTAAACTATTATATAATACAAATGTTATTGTTATGTTACTTTCAGGAGATTTGAAGTTTTAGAAAAAGGTTATATCTTTAATATATCTACACAATAATAACTTTTCTACACATATGAAATTATAGTTATAAAAATATATAGCTAGCAAAAAAATCTAGCTATATATATTTTTTCTTTATTTTTTTCCTTCTGCCTTGCTTTTTTAGTGATAACACATTTGCTAAACAAATGAAAAATACTATAAATGAAATCACATCTAGAAAAATGTAAAATATAACTTTAGTCATATATATTAAGTTATAATTATAGTCTAAATTCTTAGATGCTGTTTTAGACATATTCACTATATAATCTTCCAAATCATATCCTTTAGCTTTTATACAAAAAGTAGCATTTACATTTTCATCTGTAAATGTATTTAAACTATATGAGATATGTTTTTTTGAGTTGTTAAAAGTAGCAATTAAATCCTCTGTATTCGAGTAAAAATACTCCAAATTTTGATTTTTATCTATAACCTGAAACTGTATACTATTTTTATCTAAAACCTTTTTTTGAGAGTAATTTTCAAAAATATAGTTGTTAAGTGTTATAGTATCATTAAATCTATAATCTCCATCAAAGTACCCTTTTGCACCATCATAAAGCAGATTAATTATTTCATAATCATCTTTTTTAGAATATGAAACAAAAACGTTTCCAGCTTCTTCAGTATACCCTGTTTTCCCACAAATAATGTAATCAGTTTTTCCAAGCAAAGTATTAGTATTTGTATATTTTCTTTCATAGGCTACTTCATTTGATGCAGGAATACTATAGTTTTTAGTTTTAATAATATCCATAAACTTCTCATTTGTTATAGCATACATCATTATTTTACTCATATCTCTAGTTGTAGTATAGTGATTATCATCATGAAAACCATGAGGACATGTAAAGCTCGAATTTGTGCAACCTAAACTTTTAGCTTTTTCATTCATAGCTGAAGCAAAATTATCTAAACTACCACTTATACTATATGCAATAACTATAGCAGCATCATTTCCCGATGGAACCATTAAACCATACAGAAGCTGCTCTACTGTAAGTTTTTCGCCTGCTACTAACTTCATTGTAGAGCTACCTACAGGTACTTCATTTAACATTTCTTTAGTCACAGTTATTTCATCATCAAGATTTAGATTCTCTAAGGCCAAAATACATGTAAGTATTTTAGTAGTACTTGCAGGATATATTTTTTTATCTGCATTTTTTTCTATAAGAACCCCACCAGTTTTTACATCTACTGACATATATGCTTTTTCTGTTATATTTGCTGAATAAACTGTTGAAGATAAATATAACAGAATTAAAATTACTACAGTCTTTAGCTTTTTTGTCATATCAACCACCAAAAAATATTATACACTAAAAATGAGAATATAACAAATTAATAAGAAAAATTATAAAAAATAAATTTAAAAGTATTTGGTCAAAATTAACAATTTATCCCTCACTTGTATAAAATGAGGGACTTACCGTTAAATATTATTAAAATGTAGGCTTATCTTGAATAATGCTATTTGAAATTTTATCTATAACGATACAAGTTTCCTTTTTTTGTATCCAATCTCCTTCTTCAGTGCCATTTCTAGCAAGCCATTCATCAAAGTGAGCTTTAGTAGGTTTAACACTATAGGTAATAGATGCAAAAATTTTATTATCAATATCTTGATAGTTAGCTTTTATTCTATCAAGAACTTCATTTCCACTAACAATGGTGTTGCTTAAAGTTGAAGTATTAGATTCTTTACCATCTGGAACAAATATAACTACTTCGTCAATAGTATATTCCTCTAAAGAGTAATTTACATCTACAAGTAATTTCTTATCAAATAGATTTCTAGCAATTTGGTTATATGTTGTGAGGTCTGTGTTATCTGCTTCAACAATCATATAATTTCCATCAGTATATTTAAATGTTACTGTTACATCCATGTATTGAACATACACATTTCCAGCTAAACCACTAGCTTGAACTCTATATAGTCCATCAGACTGGCTTTTTATAATTACTTTATCTACATCAAAACCATATCCTGAAAGTCCAAAATTACCTACTGCAAGTTTACCATCTACTTCTTTTGTCCAGACTTTACCTGGTGATTTTACTATTCTATTTTTAGAATTATACAAATCTTCGGATATAAATTGATGGACTTTTGCTTTGAAATCTGAATAGCTAATATCAGTAATTATATAACCATCGTCAGTAGTTCCTTTAGGTATAATTGTACCATCATTATTTTTATTATATAAAATATCTACTGCAGCATCTCGATTTTCTGTTCCATATAGTAGAGTAACAGCACTTTCTGCGCTTGCAATTATTGAATATAATCTTTCTATTTTTCTTATAGCCTCATCTTCACTTAGTACTGGAATTGATGTGATTGTAGAAGTATTATTATTGTTAGTAGTAGTATCATTGTTTAAGTTACTAGTAACTACATTTTGATTAGAAGAATTATTATTTATTGTTGAATTATTAGTATTTTGAGTTGTAACTGGACTACTACTAGTTTCTTGATTAGTAGTTTGAGTACTTAATTGGTTATCAGTTTTTGACATGTTCATCCAAATTAGGTATCCTCCAACCCCACATACTAAAATAATAAGGATTACTAGAAGTACTACATCTGCATTACCTTTCCTAAAATTTTTCATTTTATCACCTCCTAAATATATTATAATTATACAATATGAATTTTTTTTTTTCAATTAATTTGCTTAAGTTAATAAAACTAAAAGAAAAAATAAAAAAGTGTAGAAACAATGTCGGTATAGCGAAAATTTGATATATTAAATTTTATACTATTTTTTTCTTTTCTCTGTTATAATTTCCTAAAAAAAAAAAAAAATAGTAATTTGATTAAAAGTATGATATACTATTTATAGTTATATAGTAGAAATGAGTTAAATATATGGCAAATGTAAAAGAAAGAATGATAGATATTTTAGATTCTGTACCTGAAGAATTTTTTGATGGGTTAAAACCAACTGAAATGGTATTTAAATTAATGTTTGAATATATAGATATAATGAAGATGAAACAACTATTATTCCAGGTACAAACAAGCATTTAACAAGAGAAACAATAAGAGAGATGCTTGAAGATAAAAATTTAGGAGGTAATAAAAATGGAGTTTATGAAAAAAAATTAAATGAGGTTAATGTGTATGGAAATACTCTATATGATTTTATATATGATTTAGTATTCTTTATGTCATTAAATGAGAGTAAAGATGATATAAAAAATGATAGAGTTATGACTATTGAAGAATCGAAAGAGAGGCTTATGAAAGAATATGAATATCTCGATATCAAATAAGGCATATAACCATATGCGAAGTATTGCGAATTTTCAGAAATAATATCTACTAATTATGCAAATAAAGTTATACGAAATATATATGAAAATATATATTCAATACAAAAAGTTCCTTACATTGGTCGATACGTTCCAGAGCTTTTAGATAATAGTTATCGAGAAAGAATATGTGGAAATTATAGAATTATTTATTTTGTTTCAGAAAAAATAGCACTGTGTATATAAGATACATAATTAGTGCAAAACAAAATTCTAGATTATTTTTTGAGGTTCATAAAAAAGAACTATTAGATTTTCTTAAATCGTATAATTAATTAGATTCTAAAAAAATATCCGTAAGTTATGAAAATAATATATGTAAAAATAATACTGTAAATATAATACTTTTGATTAATTTGTTTAATTATAATGGTATAATATTGGTTTAAAATTTTATTTAACTTAAATATCTACTTTATTAATTTTTTACAAATTATAATTTAATTTATTGTTTCATATAATTGAAGTGTGGAAAATGTGGAAAAAGTATATTATTTAAGCAATAATTAAAATAAAAAGTTAAAATAAGGGTGTAATAATGAGATATTATTTATATGTAGATAAAGATTTTATTGAGGCACTATTTGGCTCTATAGCAGGTAGCAACTTTGATATTGAGGTTTTAGAATTTTCACTTAATAAGTCGCAAACAATAACTAGAGATTTCAATGTAAGTCCTGGTATAGATAAGTATGATGAAAAAGGTCTTTCAACTGTTGATAAAGAAAAAAATGTAAATAAAGATAAGCATGATAGAAGTATAAGAAATTTTAAAGCATTTGCTGGAGAAACAAACACATTTAATACATCAGTAGAGAGGAAATATATAAATATAGAAGAAGTATCAAATATAAAAAAACAGGCATTTTACTATAAATTAATTGAAAAAATAGAGGAAGATATTGAGTCGGAAAATCTATGCAGGCTAAGTGGAAGAATATGCCCATGCAAATTAAAAAATCCATATATAGATGTTTCTAGTAGAAGTTATGAGGAAGATAATCTTTTCTTTAATGTAGAAAATAAATATGTTTGGCTAGAAAAAGATAAATTACACTCAGATTTGTTATTTTTAAGTACGATTACAAAACAGATAAATGTAATAGGATTTAAAATAAATCAAGGAGAAGAAAATGAAATTGTGAAGGCAATAGCAATTTACATATAATTTGTTTCTTCAATTTTTGTTATGGATTTTTATGTAAAAAAATACCATTTTTGGACAAAAAAAGAAGAAATTTTGAAAAAAATGGAAAAATTTTACAATTTTTGCAACTTTTTGGCTTTAAAAAGTATCTATAATATGGTGATGGTATGTTAGATGTAGTAATTTTAGAAAAAAATTATGAAAAATTTATACAAATATTTAATCAAATGGAAAAATACACCAAGTATAAAGTTCAAGGTGTATTTAAAGATGAGACAAGCCTCATAAAGTATTTAGACACGCAAAGATGTGATATATTAATTTTAGACATAAGGTACAAAAGGATAGACGGCATTAATATATTAGAAATAATTAAAGAAAAAAGAATTATGGCTAAAATATTACTATTATGCAATGATACTGACTATGTCTTAAAATTAATTAATAATAATTTGCATGTAGATGAAATAGTATTGCCACCACATGACATGGATGTTTTTGTAGAAAAGTTAGACATAATCTCTAGAGATTTAAAAAGAGACGATAGAGTAATAGTAAATAGACTAGAAGATATCCTTAAAAAATTTGATTTTAGCAAATCAAGTAGTGGTTATTACTATATTATTGAATGTCTAAAATATAGCGTTTTAGAAAAATATGAATACATAAGTAGTATAAGTGAACTTTATGGGAAAATAGCAAGCATGCACAGACTAAAATCACCAGATAGAATCGAGTGGAACATAGCTAAGGCTATAGATACTATGAATAGTTTAACAAGTAAAGAAGTAATGTTTGAACTATTTTTGTATGAAGAGTATCCATCTCCAAAAGTGTTTTTAAACGAAGTTTTAAACGTTTATAACAGAAAGTATAACGTAAATTTTTAAATAGTAATTAAATATTTGTATAAAAGAAGTAGCAAAGTTAGTTTGCTACTTCATCTTTTTCTATATAATCATGTATAATAAAATTATTTTTATCCATATTTATTAGTTGTAAAAATTTTTCAGTAAGCTCACTATCAAGCTGAGTGCCCTTTACTCTATTTAGTTCATTTATTGCATAATCGATATCAAAACTTTCTTTATATGACCTTTTAGTAGTCATTGCATCAAAAGTATCTGCAATCGAAATGATTTTTGAAAGAAATGGTATTTCTTCACCTGTAAGACCTGAAGGATAACCTCTACCATCAATTCTTTCATGATGACATTTCACAATAAATGCAATATCTTTAAAAACATCAGAAACAGATAAAATATTAGCACCAATTGTTGAATGAGTTTTTATAATTTCATACTCCTCATCAGTAAGTTTTGTAGTTTTAGAAAGTACATCATCAGGTATACCTATTTTCCCTATATCATGAAAGTTTGCAGCCATTTTCAATGTCTCGTATGAATCTTTATCTAGGTCAATATATCCTCCTAAACGAAGGGCATACTCTGCAACTCTCTTTGAATGGCTACCTGTATAGTTATCTTTAGCATCGATAGTTTTTAAAAGAACTTCTGCAAAGTCAATGATATATTTCTCAAGTTGCATATTCATATTCTTAACCTTATTTACCTTATCAATATACTTAACACCACTTTGAACATTTAAAATTAGCTGGTCAAATCTAGCACCCTTTTCAAAAAATGCTTGTATATCTAAATCTCTCATTGCATCAACAGATGGAGAAAGATTTTTGCTTGTTGACATCAGTATTATGTATATTTCAGGATTAAATTCTCTAACAAGCTGAACTATCTTATCTCCGATTTACAGGGGACATTAGATAATTTACAATTAGTATATCAAAATGTTCTGATTTTAATGTCTTTATTGCTGAAATTGGCTCTGTAAATGGGATTACTGTATGCCCATATCTTTTTAATGTTAAAGAAAGCATATCCATAACAGTTACATCATCATCTATTACCATTATTTTTGCGTTTATTTTATTTTCATCTTCCAAATTTGTCACCTCTATTTACCAATAATTATATCAAATAAAGAAAAAAAAGCAATATATAACTAATTATTTATTATTGTGTATAAGAAATTATAAAAATGCAAAAAATATAATTGGTGGTATTATGCTATTTTTTATATTTTGTATGGGAAGCGTTATTGGCTATCTTATGGAGATAAGTTACAAATTATTTGCAGGTCAGGATTATTCTACAGCAGGTATGTCTAAAGGACCATTTTGTATAACTTATGGAGTTGCAAGCATGCTACTTTTTTTACTTTCAAAAATTATACCAGACAATATTTTTATTATATTCATAATAAGTACTATAATGCTTACTACACTTGAGTTTATATCAGGAAATATTTTAGTCAAAATTTTTAAAATAACTTTATGGGACTATACTTCTCAAAGATTCTGTATAAATAAATATATATGTGGTGAATTTATGCTTTTATGGGGAATATTAGGAGTAGTATTTATAAAAATAATTTTACCAATAATTCAAAGTACTTTTGATGCATTAGATTCAAAAATATCATTTTATTTATGTTTAATACTTTCTGTTATAATGGCTGTAGATTACATATTAGTTATAACAAATCAAGTTAGAACCTTAAGAGCTAAAAGGAGATTTTTGTAGAAATTTGTCGAACGATTTTTTTGAAAAAAGCTTGACAGAAGTATATTTTGTATGTTAATATTTTTATATAAGGTTAGGAGGTGAATATAATTTATGTATTAATTTTGCTTACATTTTCAGCATTTTTGTCTGTTATTTTGTGTAAAATATTTTTTAGTTATAGAAAATCTATAGTTGTTTTCTCTAATTATTCCAGAAATTTAAAAACTTTGGAGTTTAGAATATTAAGAAAATTTAAACGTAGCATAGATAAAATGAGTAATCCATATGGTATTACATCTAAAAAGATGTTTATTTTAAAATATATTATTTCCACTCTATTTTTCATAATAATGATTTTTAGAACCAAAAATGTAGCTATTTCTTTAATGTATTTTTTTATTATTTATTTTATTCCAGATTTTTTAACCAAAAAATTTCAGAAAAGTGAATCAATAAAACTTATAAAAGAAATAAGAGAATTAACAAATAACTTAATATTACTTCTTTCAGCAAATGTTACTTTCTATAATGCATTAAAAATTTCTGAAAGTAGCATAAAATATGTTAGATTTAAAGAGAAGTTTAATATATTTGTAGAAGACTATGCACTATACAATTTTAATATGAAAGCAGCTATACAAAAATTTAACAGTAGTTTTAATTCAGAAGAGTTTGAAATGTTTACAAATATTATTTTACAAGGTGATAAAGAAGGAAAAATGCTAGAAATGTTAGAAGTTTATTCAAATACTTTAGAATTATCAATGTTTAAGTATGAAAAGAGCAAACAAAGGCAAACAACAATGTATATCCTTATTGCATCTATTTTATCTTTAGTAAATATACTAATAATTACAGTTTATCCGATGATAATTCAAATATTTGAAAATTTAAATGTTATTTTTAAATAAAGGAGGATGTTATGAAATTAAAAAAATTAAATTTAAAGAAATTTAAAAGAGGCTCTGAGGCAATTGAAAATATTTTGATTATTGGAATAATAGTAGCTTTAATTGTAACTGTATTTTATCCAAATTTGAATACTACAATTGGAAGAGTATTAAATGGTATAAATAGCTGGGTAAATAACATGACAAACAGCTTATTTCAATAAAGAAGGTACTATATGAAGTTAAAAAGTAAATTAATTATTATCATTACTACAATTATAATATATTTTGGTCTTAATTTTGTTTATGTGAGTTTATTTAAAGCTGAAAATGATACTTATGCATATATTTTATCACAAAATGTATCAAGTGGTGAAAAAGTAGAAGAGGGGAAACTTAAAGAGATAAAAATTCAAGGAGAAAATATCGAGAGTATAAATATATCTGATGTGAAAGGTATGGTGTATAATTTGGATTATATGCCAGGCACTTTGTTAAATAATGATATGCTTATGAAGGAAGAGGAGTTTTCAAATCTTGAAGATAATAATGAACTTCTTGCAATTAATATAACAAATTTAGATTCTTCTCTTATAACTCTAGTATCAAAAGGAGCAAAAGTTAATGTTTACGCATCGGGTAAGATTAGTCAGCTAGAGAGTATTTTGAATTTTGAGGAATTTGAGAGTTATTCAAATAATTCGGATAACGGATTTGCAACTATAAGAGTTTTGGATAATGTTAAAATTGAAAAAATGTCTAATCTTTCAGATAGTTCTTTTTCTCGGTAGTAATTTAGAAAAATGTATTGTAGTAAAAGTGAGTAAAGATAGAGCTATGAAAATAAGTAATTTGAAGAATTATTGTGACTTTAGCATTAGTATGTCATATTAGGTGATTGAAATATATGAAAAGTATAAAATTATATATTTTTTTAATTATATTTTCTTTAACTGTGCCAATTTTTAGCATTATATATTTGAAATTTAATATTAAAGAAAAAGTTGGTAGAAAAATTGATATATATGAAGGAATAAATATTTTTACAGATAAGAAAATATATAAATCTGAAAGTGGAGTATATGTTGGAAATAGCCAAAAACAGCTTGAAAATGGATACTTCGATATGCTAATTCAGTATGAAAAAGACAAGCTTATAGTTACGATAAATAGTTTGAAAAAAGAAAATAATGAAGGTATTTATGATGAGTTATATGTAGACGAAGTTATATCATATTTAAATGAAAAATATAAAAAAGTATTAGATACTGAAAGGTTAAAAGAGGCAATTGTTTCTATGTATTTGAACCTAAGAAGCAGTTTAGAAGAAAAGAGTGAAGAGTTAAGCTACAAAGATGAAGATATAAATGTTAGTTTAAAATTGGAAAATTTTAAGCTTATAATTGTTCTTAAGGAGGAGTTGGTATGAAAAAGAAGATAATCAAATATTTAGCCTTTTTTTGCTTGTTTTTCTCAAAAAACGTGTATGGTATTTCAAATGAATTTAAGTATGTTATAGATACAATAGGTGTGCCACAGTATAATGTATATGGTCAAGAAATAAATGAAGATGTATATTATACATATAATGTTTTTTGTTATAGTTCTCCTAAAGAGGCAAGTCAAAGCGCCTCACAAGGCTTTGCAGAAGTTGTAGGTGGAAGATGGACTAGAGATGATACAAAATATACTGGAAGTTCAAGCTCTGGCGAATATTACTTTTTGGGTAGGGAGTATAATGGTAGCTTAGTTAGCAATGTGTATTATCCTGTATCTTTCTTTCCAGATACTACACCTGAATATTGGAATTATCAAGTAGTAAATGGCGCGCTTGCTTCTTGGAATGATAGTAGTAAGTATAAATATGTGGAACAATTAGACTATATGAAAAATGCAAATATTCTTTACGATACTTTGAATTTTGACAAAAGAACAACTAATCCATATAATTTAGTAGAATATAACATTTCACCGAGTCAAATTGGTCTTGACAAAATAATGCTTGATACTTGTAGTACTTGGAAAACAAATGGCATAATGAACGTTGTAAGAAGAGATGCAAATTCGACTATAAGATACGCAATTTTTGCAACAGAGCCAATGGCTGCGTCTGCATGCGTTAAGTCAAGTCTTGTAGTGGGTGGTACATATACTATATCTGAAAATGAAAATAGTAAAGTAGTACCTATTCAATTTGGAGCATCTGCTATAAATTTAACGGATTTTGCCAAACCTAAACATATTAAATCAATAAGAAGTAGTTTATACATTAATGGAACACTTGTAGCTACAGTTGAGTCTAGTAAGGTTAAAGATATAACTAAAAGTTACGCTTTAGTATTAAGCAGAGAAAATGTAAATTCTTATCCCTTATACATAGAAGTGAAATCTGAAATGTATACTGAATTTTCAGTTGATGGCTTAATGCAAGATGGTCTGTCAAAAAGTGTAAATGTGGTTATTGAAAGATATAAAAATAAGCTAGAAGATGCTGAGCTTAAAGAGTTAAATAAAGAGGATGGAAAATGGTATGTTAAGTCGCTGATTAAGACTCCTGTCACAAATAGCGCTGGCTCTATAGGCATGATAGAGTGCTTAAAACATTTATGTTTAAAAGTTAAGACTGACTACGATACAAGTGATATTTCTGTTATGCTAGGAAATAAAGAAATTGCTACAACTGAAATATTTTGTAAAGATAAAACCCACTATCTTGAGCTATCTGTACCTGATAATATAATTACTGTCCAAAGCTGGTCATATCTTCGAAATAAACTTGGAAATTATTTTTTAGTTAATCAGTCTGATGTTGGAAAAAGAGTGGAAAGCCCAAATGTACTTAAAATAACTGTTAAAGGAAAAGAAAAATGTATAGACTTTGATACTATAGATAACTATAACCAAAACATGAATTATACTATGTATAATGTAAGTAATAAGGAGGAGGTAAATAAGAAAATTGAGATTAAAGACTGGTAAAAACGGAGATATACTCTATGTATATATTTTGTTTGTTTTTATTACAATTTTATTAATACTGATTTTTATTATTATAGTTTCTAGATATTATTTTGTATTAAAAATAACTAGTGTAAAGAGAGACTTGTTTTACATAGGGCAAGATGCAGCAAGAGCTGCACTAGACGTAAATAAGCTTTCATATTCTGAATATAGCATTGATGAGGATATACTAAATAATATAGCAAGTAGAATTATTGAGAAAAATTACGGAGATAGTGTAATCTTAGAAGAAATAAAGTTTAATGAAAGTAGTAAAACACTGTATATAAAAGTTAATTTGAATATAAGGAGTTTTGTACCTAATGTAGGTGGAAGTATAAACGTAAAATTAGATGAAAATATGAAAATAAAACTAATGGAGGTTGATAAATGAGAAAAAAAGGAAGTTCAGTAATTGGAATGCCTATTGCAATTTCTATTGCAACAATTTCTTTAATAGCGATATTTGTATGTATGGTAAATTTTATTGTTCCGTTTTCAATTTATCAAAAAATAGATAATGTGGCTACAAAGTATATATATGTAATTGAGAAGTTTGGCTTTTTAACAGAAAATGAAAAAAATAATCTTTTAAGCGATTTAAATAATAAGGGAATAAGTAGTAATTATGTTACTTTGGAATATCCAAGTTTTAAAGAGCCCTATGGAAATTTAGTTACTTTAAAGATTAGTTATAGATATGTATTTAATATGCCAAGAATTATGAATAATAAAATAATAAGTAATAAAAAGGAAACTGTCATTTCAGTTGAAAAAAACAGTTTCTCAAAAATATATTAGAAATATTTAGAAAGATTTTGGATAGCTTTATTTTCTACAAGGCATTTACCTTTTTCTTTTAAAGATATTTCTGAAATATTTTGTTCATACATATATTCACAATATTCATTGAGCATTGAAGCAGTTTTTGCAAATTTAGGATTTTTTAATGTATATTTGCTGTAAATTAAAAAGTATTTACCATCATATTTATATAAAGAGTTTTTTCCTAAATAACATTTACTTTTAACTAATGCTTTTGAAAGCTCAATTACTTCATCTAATGAATTAAACTCAAAAATATTGAAGTGAGAATAATAATCTAGGTAAGATGAATTTATCTTTTTAGGCTTATTTGAAAGTAAGTCAAAATTTGATATATCAGGGAAATTTTCGACTTTTGTTATTGTAACTACAAATTCATTATTAATGCCTGTTGAGGCTTCAATAAAGACTTGACTATGCTCTAGTGAAAAATCATGAGCTAGCTCTGTTTCCTCAATGAGCTCCAAAAAAAGCTTACGTGCTTTTTTAGCATCTTTTTCTATATCTTTTAATGAGATTTGTCTTTGAGAAAGCTCATCCATAGTCATTATTATTCTTACTCTATTTTTATTTATAACTTCTACCTTCATCTATGCCTCCTAAATTAAACTACCATAATAATATATGTATTATATATCTAAATAGTTACTGTGTCAATAATACACATATAGTATTAGCACAAAAAATAAAATAATTAAAAATATAAAAATTTAGGTAAAAATTACAAAAAAAATTGAATTAGAAGAAAACCTGTGTTATAATATTCTTGTTAGTTTTCCTTACTCTACTAAATGAAGTAGAGTCAGATGTCCAGAAGGGAGGAGTAAATTATTATGAATAATTACGAAGCAGTTATAATTCTTTCTATGAAAGTTGCAGATGAAGAAAAAGTTGCATTTGCTGAAAAAATGAAAGAATTCATAAACAAAAATGGGGAGCTTGCTAACATTGATGAGTGGGGTAAAAGAACACTTGCTTATGATATTAAAAAAGAAAAAGAAGGTTTCTATATCGTACTTACATTTACAGCAAAGCCAGAATCTATGTCTGAAATGGATAGAATTTTAAGACTAGATGAAAGAGTTTTAAAATATATAGTAGTAAAAAAATAATTTAAGAATGATTAAAAATTAAGATTTAAAATAGGAGGGATTGCCATGAATAAATTTCAATTTATGGGAAGATTAACAAGAGATCCAGAAGTAAGGAGTACAACAACAGGAACTCAAGTTACAGCATTTTCACTTGCTGTAAATAGAAGGTTTGCAAATCAAAATGGAGAAAGACAAACAGATTTCTTCAATCTAACTGCATTTGGTAAAACTGCAGAATTTTGTGCAAAATATTTTAGAAAAGGAGCACAAGTTTTAGTTGAAGGAAGAATCCAGAATAGAACGTGGGAGGATCAAAACGGTCAAAAACGTTATGCTACAGATTTTATTGTAGAGGATACATATTTTGCAGATTCTAAAAGAGATCAAACAGGTGGTGATATTCCTATGGCTATGGCAGAAACTTCTAATGATACTATAGTAGATGGCGGTGAATATATAACTGTAGATGATACTACAGATTTACCATTTTAATTAAGAAAGTAAGGAGGCGTTTTTTATGGACAAGAAGATGAGAAAAGGTTCAAAATCAGATAAACCTTTTAGAAGACCTAGAAAGAAAGTATGCGCACTATGCAGTGAAAAAATAGATTCTATTGACTATAAAGATGGAGAAAGAGTAAGAAAGTTTGTTAGCGATAAAGGTAAAATACTTCCAAGACGTGTAACAGGAACTTGTGCTAAACATCAAAGAGCAGTAGTAGATGCTATTCAAAAAGCAAGACATATTGCAATACTTCCATACAGTGTTCAATAATTAAAAAAGGTATGAGTAAAAGTTAAGATGCTCATATCTTTTTATTTTTACAAAAAATAAAAACTCATGCGATTATACTGTTTTTTTTTTTTTTTAATTTTTTCTCTTTACAATAATTATAATCTATGTTAGAATATATACTAATATTTAGAAAAGGAGAGAAAAAATGAATTTTTATGATAAGGTAAATGACATGATAAGTTCTTTTAAGGATATGGATGAGTACAAGCAGTACATTGCATTAAAAGGAAAAATCAAGGAGGATGAAAAGGCTTGTACTAAACTTAAGGAGTTTAAAGATAAACAACAGCTTCACCAGCTTGAGTTCATAAATACAGGAACATTATCCGACACACATAAGGCAGAACTTGAAAATCTTTATTCTATACTTATACAAAATGAAGATATTAGAAAGTTTTTAGAATATGAAATGAAACTTGATATATATTTAGCAGATATGCAAAAAGCAATTGGTGATGGTATAAAAGAGATGCTAGAGTTTTAGAAGATGTAATAATTAATACTTTTTGAGATACATTCATATAATTTATTGGTGATATGATTGAAGGTAAATATAGATAATATAGTTTTAGCTTTACTTGTTATAGCAAATATCTTTGTGACAGCAGAAAGCTTACTTGATTACAAAACAGATAAATTAATAGATGTAGATGTCAGTAGTCAAAGTTTGTATATATATAAGAAATAGATTATTACTAGAAAAATATATAATTAATAATACCTAAAGGTATGTCATATACTTGCTTTAGGTGGTTATTGTATGAAGTTTAAAATAATAATTTTTGGAATTTGTCTATTTTCTATACTTATGGGAGCTATCTTTTCAAGATATGCTCATAATAAGGAAACGATAGAAACTAATGCAACTGCACTTACTAACAAGACTATAGTTTTAGATGCTGGTCATGGGCTTCCGGATCGGTCGGTGCAAGTGGGGTATATGGAACATCAGAACAATATATTAATTTACAAATTGTTTTTAAAATTCAAAGTCTACTTGAGCAGTCAGGTGTAAATGTAATACTTACTAGAAGTGATGAAAACGGGATATATTCTGAAGGAAAGAAGTCTATTTATGATAAAAAGGTAAGTGATATAAAAAATAGAGTGGAGCTAGTCAATAATTCTTCAGCTAATATACTTATATCTATTCATTTAAATAAATATCCTCAAGATGAGAAGTATAGAGGCTGGCAGACCTTTTATCAAAAAGGAAATTCTAAGAGTATGAGTTTGGCAGAATGCGTGCAACAAAGTATTAATTCTAACATTGAGTATAATAATTCTAGAACTTGCCAAAGTATAAAGGATATTTACTTAATGGATAATATAACTATTCCTGGTGTTATTGTGGAGTGTGGTTTCTTAAGTAATTATAGTGAAACGCAGCTTCTTCTCACCGATGAGTATCAAAACAAAATTGCCTGGGGAATATGTCTTGGAATATTAGAGTATTTCAAAGAAAGTGAAGATGAAAATGGATAAATATATGGTTGAAGCTTTAAAAGAAGCAAAGAAGGCCGAAAGAATATATGAAGTGCCTATTGGTGCTGTAATTGTAAAAGATGGAGAAGTAATTGCAAAAGCACATAATATGCGTGAAAAAAAACAGTCTTCTTTAGCACATGCAGAGGTGCTTTGTATTGAAAAAGCTTGTAAAAAATTAAATAGTTGGAGACTGGATAATTGTGAACTATATGTAACTTTAGAACCTTGTCTTATGTGTAGTGGAGCTATTACTCAAGCTAGAATTAAAAAGGTATATTTTGGAGCATTAGATGAAAAAAATGGTACAGTTATGTCTATTTCAAACGTTTTTGATGATATAAATACTACACATAAAGTTGAATATGAGTTTTTACCAAATGATGAGTGTTCTAAAATATTAAGTAGTTTTTTTAAGAAAATTAGAAAAAATAAATAATTTTTTCATTGTAATAAAAGTGTAATTTTTGCTTAAATAAAGCTTTTTCTTATAATTGTAACAAAAGTGACATGAAAATGTAATGAAAATGTAGTTGAAAATATTACATATATACTATATAATTTACATAAACTAATACTTATTTAGGAGGTATGTTTATGAAAGATTTTTGGAAAGAAGAAGTAAATTTATTTAAACAAGATGTTGAAAATCTTTGGGATTTCTTATTCCAACCAGTAACTATGGGTGATAAGAAAGATGATACTCTTGCATTAAGACCAAATGAAGATGAAATAATTTCAAAAGCACAAGCTATTGAAAATGGTGATGAGTCTGTTGCAGGTATGAGTAAAGCATCTGAAGGTTTTTGGAATAGAGAGTTTGACTTATTAAAACAAGACGTAACAAAGGCTTGGGATTTCCTATTTCAACCAGTTACATTTAAAAAATAATTATGATAAAAAAATAGCACAATTTTTGTGCTGTTTTTTTGCCTTAAAATATAAGGTATGCAAAAATAAGCTACAAAATTTACTCATTACATTTAATTCAAGTTTAATCATATCAATGAACAAACATAAAGTGTATATACAAATTAAAAAATATTATTTGGAGTTTTATATAAAAAATAATATACGCTGATAAAAACCAACGTATATTAACATATTCAATTATAAAATTGGTAAAAAGAATTCAGAAAACCAATCTATATCACCATAATAATTTCTTTCTAGATTTGGAATCTCATTCCAAAACCTTCTATTTTTGACTTTGTCCCAAGTATATTTTAAATTATCAAAATTACGACATGAACCTGAAGTAATTACACTTTTTGTTTCACTACTTTGGAGACATAAATATACTCGTTTAACTTGAAATATGCAGAAAGCAATATCTTTAAGAACTTCCAACATTTCCACTTCACTCATGAATGATACTTGTGATGAGATTAGTTTTTTACAATAATCTTTAAAGTTATCCATATTAATTTTTTCATCAGTATATATGTTAATACTATATGCATATTTTTTGAAAAAGGTATTTGCAAAAACTATATGAATATATGAATTAGCAAATGGAGACTTACTTTCACAATTCTTCCCAATAATCATAAGGTAGTATGAAGTATTAGGAATTTTTCTTGTATGAATAAATAAAGCATACTCTTTATTATAATCATAATTAAAGTCATAATTCATATTAAGTTCCTCCTTAAAATTAAACTTTCTACTTTGTTAAGCAAAAATTAAATTATAAATTTTGGTTAGATTATACCACAGCTTTACATAAAAGTCAAATGTATTAGGACTTGTGACGCGTTATTACAACTCTTTGGAAAAGAAAAAAATACAATCTTATAAGTTGAAATGAAAAAAAATCGTCATAACTATTTACAAACTGAAAAGCAATTTATTGAAGCATTTGTAAATAGTTCGACGAAAACTCTTTATGGTGTCCCCGATAGGACTCGAACCTACCACCTAGAGTTTAGGAAACTCTTGCTCTATCCTGATGAGCTACGAGGACTTATATCATATATATTATAACAAGCATAGTTCAATTTTTCAAGCTTTTATATTGTATTTTTACACAAAATATAGTATAATAGTCATTGTAGATGCACCAGTAGCTTAGCTGGATAGAGCACTCGGCTACGAACCGAGAGGTCGGGGATTCGAATTCCTTCTGGTGCACCATTTCAACTGGGAAGGAGTAAGTATTTGTTCCTTTTCTTTTTTTATTCAATAGGAAAGTCATACTCAAAAAATGATAGTGGTAAAATTTACATAAAACAAAAGTTTTAATAGATTTAATCTTTTGCTTGCAATATGGCAAAAATTTTGATATAATATTTTTGGATTTTGGAAGCGAGGTGAGATTTAATAATGAGACTAAGCTTTAAATATATAGTAAATAATGCTAAAGATAATCAAGTA
>JAFVCY010000059.1 GCA_017478805.1 Clostridia bacterium | reverse complement strand
TGAGAAGGAAAAATTAGTATATGCTGTATTTAAAGAAGATGAAGACCCTGAAGAACATGATGATTATTTTAATAGTGAAAAAGGTCTAATGGATGACTACATGTTTGAAGATGATAAGGAGTATAATGAGCTTCAAGGTAGAGGTAAAACTAATGAAAATAGTGAGCTAGATAAGATATTTGACTTAACAAACTTCAAAGCTAGTGAAACTGAAAAGGAAGAAGATGACAGACAAATAGTCTTTGAGGCAAATGGAAATACTGTTACTCCAGATGACAAAAAGACTAAAGGATTACAAGGAACATATTACAAAGACTCGAATTCGTCAAATTCAAAGACATCACAGTATATATATACAAAAATGTATAATGCATATACAGATACAGATGCTAATACGAGACTTATGGATATATATGATTGGACACTTGAATCTCAAAGAGTTCTTGAAAGATATATGGGTGCAAATGATAAGGATTTTGAAGATGGAACAGGAAACGGTGAAAGAGACTTCACATTTGATGTAACATATAGGTTGGTTGAAGATGCCGGAAATGATTTGTATAGATTTAATGAAGGATTAACTGAAGATGAGATAGCAGGCTTTGAATTAGATAAAGAGACAAAAGAGGCACTTAAAGAATCTGGAGAAAAGGATATAAAGATATCGTACTATACAAATTATACACAAGAAAAACAGATTGTAAGGAAACAAGCAGAGAAAGAATTCTTTGCAGAGAGAAACTTTACTGATGAAAAGATAATAGATGATGGAAAGAAAGTATATAGAGCTATAATATCTACTGAGTCACCTCTTTCAACATGGGGAAGCAGTAACACAGGAAATAAGCTTACAGTACTTGATCCAATGAAATTAAAAGATATTGAGTTTGAAACAGAAGATTTAGTAAGTCATGAAGAATTATCTGAAAAGAAAAATGTACTAGGTAAAAATACTCAGTTTGTAATGAAATTTGGAAGTGATAAGTCTACAGCTGGAATTGCCGGATTTGGAACTGTTTCTAGTAATAAGGTGCAAGGAGTCGAAACTCAAAAGTATATTAGTGAATACTGGGTAATAAATGATTTTGATGTGTATTGTACAAAATGCATGGATCATCCAAATGGTGGAGACCATAAAGCAGGAGAAGCAATAAGAATAGAAAATTCTGGAAAAGATGTAGAGCTTGCAGGTGTTACACAGTCAGTATATGGAAATTATGCAATAGGAGAAGGAAAGAATCATACAGTGGTACTTACAATTGCAAGAGATACACCAGAAGCAATTAAGCAGTGGATAGCTTATGTGTATAGGAATAATAGTATTGAAACAGCAAATACTAAACTTATTTCTCCATTTGGTCTTATTGATGCAGGAGAAGTACTTGCTAAAAATGAAAGAGCCCAGATGTTTAACGTAGGAGGCGAACAAAATACTGCGTTATACACTCCAACAGTAAATGATGCATTCCATTTTGCAGCAAAAACGCTTGAAACTGAAAGTACATATAGAATATTTGGATTTGAAATAACAGACTTTACTGACTTAAACTTTAAAACAATATTCAAAGATGGAATAAAGGCAACAGGAAATTATTATTCAGGAAGATTTCAATGGGATTATAGGATAGAAATAGGAGCAGAAGGAAAAGAAGATGACAGGAAAAATGAATTCCCAATAAAGTATAACTTAAAAGATGATTTGAATATTGCAAATGCAAGAGTAGATAGAACAAATCCAGGTGAAGAAGATAATGAAGATTATGGTGGCGGATATGTTCTACCTGTAGGACCAAATTCAAGAGGAACAGGGTATGCATATGCACCAAAACTTGGATATACATTTAGTTTTGACTTTAAGACTACAGGATATTTTGCAAATATTGGTAAAACATTACCAAGAAAAGTAAAAATAGTTCCAAGTTTCTACTACTTATCTAAAGATGGTAAAACATTTAATGAGAATATAGAGCTATATTACAAAAATTCAAGTGGTAAGTATGTAAAATTCATAGATAGCGGTTATACAATTAAGTTTAAACCAAAAGATGGATATAGAAACTTAAGGTTTGCAACAGAGAGTAACTTTAGTGATAGTTTGTTGTCATCTTCGTTTGAAACAATTGATATAAGTAAGTCAAGCGGATTTATACTAGATTATAAATTTATGACATCAAGTTTCAATAACTTTATGCAAACATGGTATGGAGATTTTAAACTTCCAAACTCGACGATAGTAGTACAAAAAGATGGAGGAGATGTAAATCATCCACTTACAAATGGATATATTGGAGTAAGATTTAATATATCAGTAATAGACGGTAATGGAAAAGAGGAAGTATCATATGATAATAATGATACCGGTGATTTAAAGGGATTAAATTCAAGTACTAATACATCACAATGGGATTATGATGGAACATTTAATATAGATTCAATGGGAACGGCTGTAAGTGCTTATGAATATCCTTTAGAAAACGGAAATACTTGGATTATAGATGATGCTTTATGGCAAAAAGTTAAATCAACAGTAGTACTTTACGATACAGACTTAAGAGCAGATGATGATTTTCAATAATCACTAAAATGTGGGGCTGGCAAATAATTGCTAGCTCCTTTTTGTTTTTTATTTTTTTTTTTTTTTTCGCTTATCTTTTTTTCTTACTTAAAATTAAGCATAGAACATTTAAAAATTGAAAGTAGCATGGTATAATATATATATATATATCACATAAGAGGAGAGCGTATGGAAAATAATGTAAATTTAGAAACAAAAATTCAGTATTTAAAAGGAGTGGGCCCAGCGAGGGAAAAGCTTTTAAATCAGCTTGGAATATATAACGTGAGGGACTTAATAGAGTACTACCCTAGAGTATATGAAGATAGGACTCAGCTTATCCGCATAGCAGAGTTTACAGAAGGTGAAAATGTACTCTTTAAAGCTAAGATAGTAGGAAAAATTGCTATTCAAAGAATAAGAAAAGGCATGACTATAGCAAGAACTTACGCTGTAGATGAAACAGGAAGATGCAAAATTACTTGGTTTAACCAAAACTATATAACAAACTATTTTAATGATAAAGATGAATATCTTTTTTATGGAAAAATAGAAAAATTTGGAAATGAGTTTGGAGTTACAAACCCTATAACCTATAAAATGTCTGAGCTAGAGAAAATAAAGGGAGTATACCCTATATATCCACTTACTAAAGGTATAAATCAAAAGTATTTATTTAATTTAATATCTTCAGCTTTAGTATATAATTTAGGAATAAAAGAAACGCTTGGGAAGGACTTTTTGAAGAAATATGGACTTTGCTCAAAAGAGTATGCTATAAAGAAAATTCACACTCCAAAAGACTTTAATGAAGTAGCAGTTGCTAGACAGCGTATTATATTTGATGAGCTTTTAGAGCTTACTCTTGCACTTCAAATAATGAAAAGTAGTAATAAAAAAGAAATCAAAGAAAGAACATATAATGATGTAAGTATTGATGAGTTTTTGAATTTATTACCATTTAAATTAACGAGTGCTCAGCAAAGAGTTGTAAATGAAATAATAGAAGATATGAAAAGTACTAGAGCGATGAATAGATTAGTTCAAGGAGATGTTGGAAGTGGAAAAACTATGGTAGCAGCAATAGCTGCATACATAGCAGTAAAAAATGGCTATCAAGCTGCAATTATGGCGCCAACAACTATCCTTGCAAATCAGCATTATCTAGGACTAAAAAAGTACATGGATGCTTTGGGGATAAAGACTGAGATAATCACATCTAACACTACAAAGAAAAACAAAGATATCATTGCAAGAATGTTAGAATTTGGTCAAATAGATGTTGTATTTGGAACACACTCTTTACTTGAAGATAATATCCAGTTTAAGAATTTAGCTTTAGTTGTAACAGATGAGCAGCATAGGTTTGGAGTAAATCAAAGAATAAAGCTATCAAGCAAGTCTACATGCGTTGAAACGCTGGTTATGACTGCAACTCCTATTCCAAGGTCACTTGCACTACTTCTTTATGGTGACTTAGACTTATCTATAATAGATGAACTTCCACCAGGAAGAAAGCCTGTACTTACTTACGCTGTAGGTCCAAGCTATGAAGACAGAATTAGGACATTTATAGCTAAACAAATAGATGAGGGAAGGCAGGTATATGTTGTATGTCCTTTAGTTGAAGAAAGCGAGCAAATGGAAAACTTAAACTCTGTTGAGAAAGTATATAATGATTATTTATCATCAGAGCTTGGTAAATATAGAGTTGCGTACCTTCATGGAAAGATGAAACCAAAAGAAAAAGATAAAGTAATGCAAAGATTCTCAGAAGGTGAGTATGATATCTTAGTTTCAACTACGGTTATAGAAGTTGGGGTAGATGTGCCAAATGCTACATGTATGATAGTTGAAGATAGTGATAGATTTGGCTTAGCTCAGCTTCATCAGCTTCGCGGAAGAGTAGGTAGAGGTGCCTATGATTCATACTGCATTTTAAAGACAAAAAGTAAAGGGAAAGTTGCTATTGAAAGATTAAAGATAATGGAAAGTTCAAATGATGGGTTTGAAATTGCAAATGAAGACTTAAAATTAAGGGGTCCAGGAGATTTTTTTGGTATAAGGCAAAGTGGACTTCCAGAGTTTAAGCTAGCAGATTTGCTAAAAGACATAAACGTACTAAAAATTGCAACAAATGTTGCTAAACAGATTTTAGATGATGACCCATTTTTGGAATCAGAAGAAAATAAAGCGTTAAAAGAGGAAATTCTTTCAAAATATGAGATGCAGCTGAATAATATTGGAATATGATATTCTATAACTTGAAAGTTAAATTATTAATAATTAAATG
>JAFVCY010000058.1 GCA_017478805.1 Clostridia bacterium | reverse complement strand
TTGAGTGTGTAGAAAAAACTGTGTAAACTAGTATAGTAAAAAATTTCTTTCTATGATAATATAAAAAATATCATAGGGAGGAATTTTTTATGGGAAGAAAAGAAACAATATCACCAGAAAGAAAAAAAATGATTAGGGAATTCATAGCAAGTAATGATATAAAAACTGCTAGAGATATAGAGATAGCATTAAGAGATATAATGAAAGATACTCTGCAAGAAATGCTAGAGGCAGAATTAACTAATCATTTAGGGTATGAAAAATATGAGTATACCGACACTACTAAAGATAATGCTAGAAATGGTTATTCTGAAAAGAAAGTACATTCTTCAGTTGGAGATTTAGAATTAAAAGTGCCTAGAGATAGAAATGGAGAATTTGATCCAATAATAGTTGAAAAAGGATCAAAGGATATATCTAATATAGAGGAAAAAATAATTAGAATGTATGCTAGAGGTATATCCAATAGGGAGATATATACGCAAATGCAAGAACTATATGGAGTTAATGTATCTCCTGATATGGTTACTGCAATAACAGATAAAATTTTACCAAAAATAAAAGAATGGCAATCAAGACCATTAGATGAAGTATATCCTGTAGTATTTGTAGACGCCACATACTTCTATGTAAAAGATGAAGGAAGTGTAGGTAAAAAAAGCTGTATATGTAATATTAGGAATAAATTCAGAAGGTTACAAAGATGTATTAGGTTTCTATGTTGGAGAAAGTGAAAGTGCAAAGTATTGGTTAAATATCTTAAATAGTCTAAAGTCAAGAGGATTAAAGGATATATTAATACTATGTGCTGATGGACTAAAGGGATTACCAGAAGCAATATCAACAGCATATCCTCAAACTGAATTTCAAAGATGTATAGTACATATGATAAGAAATACAATGGCGTATGTATCATATAAGGATAGAAAAGAATTGGCTGCAGATTTAAAATTGATATATAAGGCAAATACGGCTGAAGAAGGGTATTCTAATTTAATAGATTTAAATGAAAAATGGAAAAGCAGAAACATATCTTTAGATAACTGGATAAATAATTGGGACAATGTATCAACATTCTTTAAATATGGGCCAGAATTGAGAAAAATAATATATACGACAAATGCAATAGAAAGTTTAAATAATAGTTATAAAAGATTAAATAAAGGAAGAAGGACATTTCCATCAATTCAGTCACTAGAAAAGAGTATATATCTATCAACAGAAATAATAACTGAAAAATGGACTGTGCCACACAAAAATTGGGGAGTGATAATAAATGAATTAAGAATCTTTTTTGATAGCAGAATATAAAAAAATAATTATTATTAAATATCAATTAAAAATAAGGTACTATTTTACATAATATTAGCATCTTAGATTGTTGCACCTTGACAAAAAAATAATTTTAGTTATACTATAGTAAATGGTAAAAAAATAGACACTATATTTTCATATAGCATCTATAAAATTTTATCATAGAAAGTTTAATCTAGTTTACACAAACTTTTCGATATGCTCCTATTTTGGATTATTATTTTTCATAAAACACAATTGTTTGAGTGTCACTTATTCTTTTAAAGCTAATTGTGCATAACCTTTATTCTGAAATCTTGGTAATATATATATTGGTGCATTTTTCTTTTTGCTTCCATCTTTTTTATCACTTATGCTTATTGCTCCAACTCTTTCACCATCTATTAAAATAAAATAATAAAAATAATTTTCTATTTTATATTTAACTTTTTCAAAAGATTCATTATATGGATTTATGTCATCATCATGATATCTATCTAATAAATGTTTAAATGACTCTTTTTGCATTTTTATTATTTCATCAATATCATTAATAGTAGCTCTCTTTAATTCAATATTCATATTATTCTCCTTTCAATTTTGATTCTCCATAATAATAAGGAGTCTGATACTAAATAATATATTTTATATTATACTACGATTTTACATAAAAGTTAAATATATTAGGACCTTGTCAGAAGTCCTAACCCATTAAGAATTATTTAAGTACACTTTTAAAAATATAGTTTTTATACGGCTGAAATGATATAAAATATAGTTCTAAAAGTAGTGAAATTAAGTTTTAGGAGGATTTTAGAGATGAATAATAAAATTACATACCACAAAGCCTAAGATTATTATATTTCTAATTTATATTTAGAGAAAGAAAATTATAAAACTGATTATCAAATAGGAAAGTACGGACATTTAAGATTACAATACTTAAAAGAACATAAGAAAGCTAAATATACAATAATGCTTATGGAAGGAACTTTAAGAAAACATATTGTAAATACTGATATACAAGCTAAAGAAAGACTTAAAATACATATGAAGCAAACGTTAGAAAATAATCCTATTAATGAAAATTTAAAAGATACTGACCCATTAAAATGGACTGGTCTTATGAATAATTATAAACATTCTGCTGAAGAAATTATATATTCAGAACTAATTTATCTTTAGTCGAGTAAAAAGGTGAGTAAAATAACTACTCACCTTTTGATTTTATAAACTACTTGCAAGTTCTATTGCTATGTCAAAATGTCTAGTATCATGTTGCGTTCCAGCATATTCGCCTTCTACATGTCTTCTGTCCCACGTAGGAGCATCTAATAAATCGCCGCTTGTTAAAAAATAATATAATTCTAATCCTCTAAAATCACATACTGCTTGCATAGCTGAACATTCCATTTCTACCGATATACAGCCATCTGCTTTTCTTTTGGCAATATTGTTTTCTGTTTCACGATAGAAAGAATCTGTCGTCCAATTTTTACCTAATATGTAAGGAAGCTTTTTTGATTCCATAAAATTAGCGACCTTACTAGCATTAGCAATTTTTATATAGTCTGCAGCAGGAGCATAATGATAGCTTGTACCTTCATCTCTATAGCTTTCTGTAGGTATCATTATTTTTCCATGTGCTATTTCTTTATCCAAGCAACCAGAGCCACCAAATACAACAAATTTTTTTGTATCTATTACTTTCGTTACATCTTCTAGTATTCCAACTGATGCTGGAGCACCTAAAAATGTTTTATAAAATGCAAACACTTTACCGTTATAATTAATTTTATAGATTGGAAAAGTTCCTGTAACCATCTTATAAGTAGAACATTGTTCTGCATTATAATTTTTTAAAACATATTCTTCAATTATATTTGAAAATGTTATTATACAAGCATCGCATTTTAATCTGCTTTCCTTTGGATTAGGATTTATTTTTGCCATTGACTTATTATCAAAACTATCTATTATCATTTATATTCCTCCATTTCATATTCTTTACATTAAATCCGAACTACTTATAAAATATATTTATATTATAGCATAGCATTACGGAATTGTCAACTTTACATAATATTTATTGTGATTTTGAGCAAGAAAAATTAATAAGAATACCAGTATCTTCATATCCAGCATTTTTATATGCCTTATTTGATGCCACATAGTTATAATCAGTATATAGAAGTGGTATTAATCCTTTTGATAAAATATCATTAGACATCAAATATATAAGATTTGCGGCATATCCTTTTTTTCTTTCTTCTTTAGGAGTATAAACTGCATTTATTTTTGCTTGTTCTTCAACCGTATTATATCCAGCCATACAAACTATTTTATTATTATGATTTCTTAAAACATAAAACTTATTAGAATTAATATATTCTATAGCTTTTTGTCTTGCTTCATCTTTTGTTATTGAATCAACACCATTCATTTCAAGATGATCATTATAAAAATAATCTGCAATAATATCTAAATCATTTAATGTAGGTATCGATAAAACGCCATCACACTTTTTAGGTTCCTTTGTCTTTCTACAAATCAAAAATCCCATTTCAAAATAATCGTTTAAGTCTAATTTATTATATTTTCTTTTTACTAACAAATCATATAATTCTTTTTTGCATGTTAACTTTGTTTTACTTTCTTCTACTAACATTGTACTAATTGTATTTTCTATCTCTTCTGCAACATTTTTATCAAAATCATCTTTAGTCCATATCCATATTGGTAAATCAATTTTTCCTCTACAAATAATGTAATTTTTTTCATCACTATATAATTCAAGTGTAGGACTTTGTAAATTTTTTAGTATAATATAAAACTTATATTTATCCTTTAAATACTCTTCACTTTCAAATATTTTACTATCCTTATCTATTTGTTTAAACATATTTCCCTCCATATTTTATTGCAATTCTGCATCCGTTTTTCTGTTTTACTTCTTGCATTTTTACAATATTTTCCTCTTCTTGTAGAACTATTTGTAATATATTATCATATATTAAAGAATTTTACAATTAATTATCGTGATTTTCTTGCTTTTCAAAACAATTAGTGATATAGTATTAGTGTCATAGAAATGTGATACTGAAAAATTGAATATTGATATTCCTCTTGCGGATAGAGGAGCCATTAGAGTTAAAAGTGCCTAAATTAGTGTTTGTTTTGTTTTAAGGCAGTGAAATTAATGAATAATAAGTGCTACAAAATATCATGTTTGATTTGCTAAAAGCACATTTATAAGTGAAAATCCTTAAAAAATGCTAAATTTTAAGGAAAGTTTGGTGTTGCCAAAAGCAGTAATGCTTTAGTTTTCTTTAGTGATGCTAAAAATATACCTTTTGATATTTAATTTTCACGTTATATTTGTGTATATAAGTAAGTCAAACACCTTTAATCATTTATTGATTAAAGTGATAATGAAAAATTTTAATGCAGGTATGCAGAAAAATTTTTCAGTTTGTAGAAAACTAAACTTATTAGTTATTAGATATCTTATGGTAATAAATATATGTAAGGTTTCGTTTTGATACAAAAAAGCGAAGCCTTTTTTGTATGTTACAATAGCATTTGCTATTGTAACATATGAGATATAAACAATTTATTGGTTATATCTCACAAGAATAATAAGTGTAAATTTATTATTCTTGTATCAAATATCAAATGTAATTTGGTATTTGATATGCCCTCCGCTAAGGAGCCCAACTAGACATCTTTGCAAATGAAGTTTGAAAGTGTCATAGTGGGTTACATACTTTCGTAAGTAAAGTTATGTAACTGTCAATTTATAGCAGTTCTTGCAAGTGTACTTAACTAAAGCATTCTCCCCTAGGAGTTGTGACATGCTATCACAACTCTGGGGGAAAAATAAAAAAACACTTCACTTACGAAATGGTGAAAAATATTCGCCAAACTTTCCGAAAAGTCACTTATTCAGCATTTGGGAGAAGTTCGACGAAAACTCTTTATGGTGCCGAAAGTGGGACTTGAACCCACACATGGTTTCCCATACTGGATTTTGAGTCCAGCGCGTCTGCCAATTCCACCATTTCGGCATGAACTTATTATACATAATTTATATAAAAAAATCAAGTGTATTTTCTAATATTATAAAAAAATGGTAAGGAGATATTATAGATAATAAAAAAGAGATAAATATTAAAAAGCCATTTAAAAATTTAATGAAAAATGTTAAAATTTCATTTAGAAAGGAAATGAACTAAATGGATAATTTTGAAAAAATTTTAAATATTATAAAAAATAATGGAGGATATATAACTACAAAAGAATTAAAAAAACATAAAATAAACAGGTATTTTTTA
>JAFVCY010000007.1 GCA_017478805.1 Clostridia bacterium | reverse complement strand
TAAATTATTATAACAAATATGAAAATGAAAACATAAAAGAAAAAATAAGCACTCAAAAACTTCGGCGTAAGTCTAATAGTCCTACTCATAACTATAATAGTTATCTCTATTATAGCAGGCACAGTACTTTTATCTATGAATCAGACAAATGTAGTAGATAATGCAAACAAAGCAGTATTTAAACATAATTTGTCTGAGTACCAAACTGAACTAAATACATATGTAGCAAAGCAGATAGCAAATGGTAACTACATAGAAAAAGAAGATATTTACGCAGAAGGTCAGGAGCTAAAAACAATAATACCATCAGTAAAAGATTCTGATATAGATAAGATAAAGATAGAAGGTGGTAGCTTAGTATATGTCGGAACAGATGAAGATGAGCTAGAGTGGGCAAGAGAGTCACAAGGGGTAACAGTTAAACCTGGTGGAGTAGCAGAAAATGAGGACCCAGAAAATCCTACAGTAGAAAAAAGAAAAGGTTCAATATCCTTTGCAGTAAAGAACTATAGTAAAAAGGTAGGAGACAGCCCATTTACAAACCCACTAACTAAAACTGGTGATGGAACGGTTACTTATGCTTCAAGTAATACTGGTGTTGCAACAGTATCAAATCTTGGAGAAGTAACAATAATAGCAGAGGGAACAGCCACTATAACTGCTACAGTTGAAGATACATCAAACTATACATATGAAACAAAAACAGCAAGTTATGGGGTATTTGTATCAGCAAATGAGAAGACAATATCATATTCGTCAAGTGACTATACAGGAGAATATGATACAAATCCTCATAGTATAACAATAAACGTATCAGACCCGGCAAGTGGATATACAGTAATGTATGGATTACAAGAGGGAACATATAACCAAGAAACAGCTCCAACACTTACAAATGTAGGAACACAAAATGTATACTTTGAAATAACCGCAAGTGGATATACAACAGTTAGAGGAAGTAGTAGAATAAGTATAACTCCAGCAGTAGGCTCTATATCATATACAAATAATACAATAAACAGAACATATGGAGATGTAGCCTTTACAAATACACTTACAAAAACTGGAGATGGAACTGTTACATACGAAAGTTCAGATACCACAGTTGCAACAGTAGATAGCAGTACAGGAGAGGTTACAATAGTAAAACCTGGAACAACTACAATAACTGCAACAGTAGTAGATGGAACAAACTATACATATGAAACTACAACTGCTAGTTATACATTAACTATAGCAAAAGCAAATGGAAGTATTCAACTTTCTGAAAATAACGGAGTACTAAGTTACCCAAATACCGCTACAGTAGAAGTTACAAATCCATATAACCAGACTATAACTGTAACAAGCACAGATTCTACAGTAGCAACAGGAGCAGTAGAAGGAAATATACTTACAGTAACATCACTAAGAAAAGCAGGAGAAGCTACTCTTACAATTACAGCAAATGCAAATGATTACTACCTTGAGGCAACTGCTACATATATTGCAACCGTTACTGTAGATACTACACCTTTAACTTGTATAATAACAACAGATAAACCTGATACAACAAATGCATCAAGTGTAGAGTATACATTTACATTTAATAAACCAGTAACAGGATTTATAGCTGATGATATAACGGTATCAGAAGGAAGCTCAAAAGGAACATTTACTATAGATTCAACATCAGTATACAAGCTTATAGTAACAAACACAGGAAGCATGACACAAACGGTATCAATAAATGCTGGGGTATGTCAAGATGTAGCAGAAAATGATAACCAGGCAGCATCAAAGACAATAACAATAGATAGAACAGCGCCAACTATTACAAGTGTTGTAACTAATCAAACACCAACAAATTCTACAACAATAACTTATACAATAACAATGAGTGAGAATGTTACAGTAAATGATGCAAGCAAAATAACGGTAACAAGTGGAAATAAAGAAACTCCATCATTAAGCAATAATATCGTTACAATAGAAGTAACAGGAGTAAATGGAAATGAGAATCATATTTTAGAAGTGGAAAGCGGAGCATTTGTAGACTCAGCTGGAAATGAAAATGTAGATAGTGACTCAGCAACTACTGCAGTAGATACTACAGCTCCAACAATTACAAGTATTGTAACAGACAAAACTCCAACAAATTCAACAACAATAACATATACAATAACAATGAGTGAAAATGTTACTGTAAATGATTCAAGTAAAATTACAGTAACGAGCGGAATCTTAGGTACTCCAAGTATATCAAATAATGTAATTACAGTAGAAGTAACTAATGCTACAGTAAATGCAAATAATACACTAACAGTTGCAAGCGGAGCATTTAAGGATTCAGCCAGAAATACAAATAGTGATAGTAGTTCTGCCACGACAGTGGTAGACACTACATCACCTACATGTACGATTACTGCAAATATACCTGATACAACAAATGCTAGCCAGATAACATATACATTTACGTGGAGTGAAGATTTAGAAAGCGGAACATTTACAGATGCCGATATATCAATATCAGAAGGAAGTCCAGGCTTGTTTAGTGAAACTACAGCAAATAGAGTATATACGTTAGTAGTAACAAATACAGGAAGTTGTACTCAAACAGTATCAGTATCTTCTGGAGCTTGTAAAGATGTAGCTGGAAATAATAATTCAGCAGCATCAAAAACTATAACAGTAGATAGAACAGCTCCAAATATATCTACACTTTCAGTAACATCACCAACAAGTGGAATGTATTCTGGAAATCAAAATGTAGTAATAACAGCAACATATGATGATAATGTATATGATAGTACAGGAGTAGCTATTGGAACGAATTCTGTAAGTTTAGCTACTGCACCAGTCTTAACAATAAAGGTAGGAAGTGGAAGTAACAAAACAGTATCTGCTTCGTCTTCTAGTGGAAGCACTATACTATATACCTACCAAACAACAAATGGGGATAATGGAACAATAACGTTTGTAAGCTATGAAGGAACAATATATGATAGCTTAGGAAACGAAAGGCTAGTTAGTAAAGACTCAATGAGTGGATATACCATAAATGTAGATACTACAGCGCCAGTTATATCATCCCTATCAGTTACAACAAATACATTAACAGTAAATGCTACAGATAGTGGAGGATCAAACCTTTCTAAATATGCAATATCAACTACAAACTCTCAGCCCGATGTAAATGACTTCCAAACAAGTAATGTATTTAGTGTAAGTCAGACAACAAAATACTATGCATGGGCAATGGATGGGGCTGGAAATGTAAGTGAGTCAGCTACAAATACAACATCAACAGTTCAAACACCAACAGTAACATTTACATATGACCCATCAGACTGGACAAATGGAAATGTAACAGTAACTGCGGTAGCAACAAACCCAGTATCTGGTATGACACTATATATTGGAGAAAGTTCAAATGCATGTAATACCTTAGCTTCAACTGGAATAACAGTTACATCAAATAATGCAGTATATGCAGTGTATAAGGATAGTAGTGAACAATTTGGAGGAGCAGCAACAGGAAATGTAGAAAAGATTGATAGAGTAGTGCCATCAATTACAACAACAGAAAATAGTGGAGCATATAACATAACAATAAAGGGAAGAGATACATCGGCTGGAATAAATGCATATTACTATAGCACGTCTAGCACAACGCCTTCACTTACAGCGGCAACTTCAAGCACGCAGGCTATAAATAAATGGGTAACGTTTACTGCAAGTACATTAGAAATTTCTAAGACATTAACTGGATTTACAGAGGCTGGAACATATTATTACTGGTTCAAAGACCAGGCAGGAAACATATCAGCAAGAGGAACATTTACAACAACCAAAGTACCAGCATCAAGTGTTCAATATGTGCCAGAGACAAGTGGCTGGAACTCAGGAGATGTACAAGATGCAATAGATAAGCTATATGAATTATTTGATTAATCATGATTATTGCTTAAAATATTCAATTAATTTGAAGGAATAATAATAACAGTATTTACAAATGTTTATGGTGCTAAAAAGCACCATAAACAATGTATAAATTAAACTAAAAAATACCCTAAAAGAATAAAGAAGAAAAAGAAAAAAATAAGGAGAAAATTTTAAATGAATAAAGGCGCAAAAATATTAGTTGTATCTTTAATGAATGCTACAGATGTAGAATATACAAAATCAGACAGTACAAAATGAAGCAATGATATTTGGTTATGGAAACACAGCTCAAACTACAGATGGTCATGGATATGAACAATATTGGCTTGGCTCTTCGGACGAATTTATAGGTCAAAATGTATATAATTTTAGTGGTAATAACCGGTGGCATTTTAGGGTATGTTGCCTGCTCAACTGAGAACTTTGGAGTCCGCCCAGTTATAACAGTATATAAGTCTCAGATTACAACATAAAAAATGTTAGTAAAGGTAAGTAGTAGATAATGGTATATTAATACCTTCAAATTTCAATGTATAATTGAATTTGGAGGTATTTGTAATTAGTAGTGTAATTTTACCTATGTAAATATGTTAATGGTAAATTATAGCATTTTAAATAAAATTGTTACATGAATGTTACAAAAATTACAGAAATATGTGTGAAAATGTCATATTATTGCAGAAAATAGACAGTACGTTATAAATTATTTATGATATTTCTTGAAGAAAAAACATTTAAATTGCATAATTCTAGTTGTGAGGGTGATTATGATTATGTTAAAGAAATTTTTTTAAATTATTACAATTTTTTCTGTATGCGTTATTATGTTATTTAACGTATCAGCTAAAGAATTAGGAAACGTTACAATAGGAGAAGAAAGCTATGATAGCTTAGCAGAGGCAGTGCAAGACGCAACAAGTGGAGATGTTATAGAGATTAATTCGGGATTAACCGAATCTGCAACTATTGATGTAAATTGTGGCGTTACAATTAAAGGTAATGGAAACTCTGTTTCATTTGAATCCTTTAATAATACTACAAGTGGAGGACTTCAAATATTAACTTCTGAAGAAGTAGTTATAGATAATTTAGAGTTAAACTCTAATGCAGTGGGTGTAGTAGTAAACAGTGCTGAGCACCATTTAACAGTAAAAGATTCAATATTTACTGTTAAAGCAAGAGGAATTAGTGTAAATAATCAAGGTACACAAAATTCAACTATTGATGTATTAAATACTATAATTCAAACAGTAGGCGTAGATAATTTTGACGAGGAATTAGGAGCTTACGTAGATAATTATACAAGAGGAATATCATTACTTCAATGGAAAAACTCAGTGCTTAATGTAAAAAACAGTACAATTCAAGGTTTCTATTATGCAATTAATTTCGCATCAGACAATTTCGATTGCGAAAATACTGAAGTATATGTAGAAAATACTGATCTTAAAGGAAGAGCAAGCTTAAATATTTGGCCTACGCTAAAATATGTTTTAGTAAAGAACTGTAATATACATGGAATAAATAATTTTGCTGGAACAACAGAAAGCTTTGCAAATGTAGTAATAAATCAAGGTGCAAGTGTAAAGAAGATGGACGTAATAGATAGCATATTTACAGTATATGAAAACGAAACAGTACTAAACAATCCAAAGGCTATGCAGTTTATGTTCTCAGTACGTAGTTTAGGAAGTAGTATAAATTTACTAGGTGCTACTCAGTTCATAGATAACACAGGAAAATGGGATACATTAGTTGCAAATGGAGTAGTTGAAGAAGAAAATACATATAGGACAAACTTTACATATGGTTATGGTTTTGTACCAGTTTCATCAGCTTCATAATACGAGGATAATGAAGATTATATTGTTTATCCATATAACAATACACAATCTTTAGTATACTATAACCCATTTAATGTACTAAGCGGAAGATATACTTATGATATGATAGACTTCTTAGAAGATGAATATACTGAAGTTTTTGAAGATAATATGTATGTAATTGGTAAAAAACTAAATGATATAACTGTGCAAGATAGTATGTTATTAAATTTAGGTGATGAGGAATATGTAGGAGTATGTTTAGACCCAGAAGATACAATAGAAACAGAAGTTACTTATTCTTCAGAAGACGATACAGTTGCTAGTGTAGATGAAAATGGAAAAGTAACAGCTAAAAAGGTAGGACAAACTAGAATAATAGTAAGAGTTGGAGAAATAACGAAAGAAGTAATAACAGTAGTAGTAAGTAAAGCAACAGGTTTAACAGTGGATGGAAAAATAGAACTAAACGTTACAGATTCATACTCATTAAAGGCTGTAGTTACTCCATCTAGTTCAACAGATAAGGTTACATATGAATCTGAAGATGAGACTATAGCTACAGTAGATGAAAAAGGAAAAATAGTAGCAAAAAAAGTAGGCAAAACAAAGATAAACGTAACAATTGGTGATATTGAAAAAACTGTTATAGTTACTGTATTACCAGAAGAGATAGTAACAGAGGTTATAACGCCTGAAGAAATAGTAAGTGATGTAATTACAGCAGAAATTTCAAATGAAGTAGCAGAAGTTCTATCATCATCAATTGAAACAAACGAAGAAGTCTACGAAAAAGTAAAAGAAGAGATTTTAAAAGGAAATAGTATAACAACTGTGATAGATATCGCTATTGTAGAAGATGAAAAACAGCTTGAAGAAGTTACTAAACAAATAGAAGAGCAGCTTGTAAATGAAAAAGTTGTAATTTCAAATTTACTAGATATAAATGTTTTAGTAAAATCAAATGGAGAAAATATAGGTAAATTAACAGAGCTAACTAACGAAATTGAGTTTACTATAAAAATACCTAATGATTTAAAGAAAGCATGAAGAACATTTAATGTACTAAGACTTCATGATGGAAAAGTTGAAGTGTTAAAAACAACAGAAAAAGACGGAGAGTTAGTAGTAAAAACTGATAAGTTTTCATATTATGCTTTAGCTTATGCAGATAGTGGAAGTATAGAAACAAAGGTAGAGGAAAAAGAAGTAGAAAAAGTAGCAGAAAGTGAGAAAGAAAAGTGAAGTTGAAGGTGTTAAGACAGGAGACATTACTTTAGTAGTCTTTGGAACAGTTTTACTAGTTTCTGTATTTGCAGTAATATCTCTTGAGTCAAAAAAGAGAAAATTAAATAGAAGATAAGATTAATTTGAGGGATGCTACTAAAATATATAGTGGCATCTTGATTTTTGTATAAAGAAGTGGTTATATGCGAAAAAATGGTAGAAGAAAACTGGCAAAAATAAACAATAGAAAGAAAGCAGTTATTATATGTGTAGAAGCTATTCTTATCCTTATTATTATATTTTGTTTTACGAAGATTGTAGTTTGGGCTACATGCTCAATGGTAGAAAGTGATAAGAACAGTAAATTAAATGAAGAAGTAGTTAAAATATATAGAGAAGACAGAAGTGATAATGTAGATATTTATGAAGAAAAAGAAGAGGAAGAGGAAGCTAAAACAACATATATTGATTTTGATAAATTAGAAGAAATAAATAATGATATAGTTGGCTGGATAATCATAGATGGAACGAATATTAATTACCCTATACTTCAAACCTCTAATAATGACTTTTATCTTCATAATAATTATATGAAAGAGTATAGTCAGTCTGGAAGTATTTTTTTAGATTATAGGTGCGACTTATTTAATGATAAAGCCACTGTGATATACGGTCATAATATGACAGATGGTAAAATGTTTCATGAGCTGACAAAGATATATAATCATGAGCTAGGAGATAGCGTTAAGATAGAGATATATACAAAAGAGAAAGATTATATATTCAACGTTATATCTACATTTATGATTATGCCAGATGAGTTTAGTTTAGAGTGTAATTTTAAAGATTTGGTAAATAGAAGTATATATAATTTTGAATTTGGAAATGTAGATGAAAACAGAATAGTAGCGCTGTATACATGTAATATAACGGCAGATAAAAGAATAATTGTTTATGGAGCACTTTGTAACAAGTAGTGGAATTTAGAAATATAATATATTAGTAGCAAACAGCTACAATATATTTAAGGGGGTTATTAAAGTGTGGAATAGTTGTTGTGGTGGAAATTACTCACAAAATTATGGTAATAAATGTTGCGAGAAAGAACAAGAAAAATGCTATAAGAAAGAAATAAAATGCTGTGAGAAAATATATGACTGTGATGATATGAAAAGTGGCATGATGAAAAAACAAAATTCTTACTGGATGTAATATACTTTTTAGTCATATAATATTTGCAAATATATGAGTAGCAAGGGGCTTTTTTTGCCTCTTGCTTTTAAAAATGATTTAAATTAAATTTTCAATTATATCAATAACTGCATCTACATTTTCTTTCTTTTCAGCAGAAAACGGTAAAATTTCTTCTTTAGCAAAAAGTACTTTCCTAATAATGTCAATATTTTCTTGTTGAGCTTTTTTGGATATTTTATCAGCCTTATTTGCAATAATGGTAAATGGAATATCATATGATGATAAATAATCTTGCATTGTTTTGTCATCTAAAGTAGGTTTGTGCCTTATATCTACCAAAAAGAAAATATACGATACATTTCCTGATTCAAGATACTTATCTACAAGTTTTGCTACATTTTCTTTTTCTTTTATAGACATTTTTGAATAGCCATAACCTGGCAAATCAACTAGATAATATTCATCGTTTACTAAATAATAGTTTATTGACCTAGTTTTACCAGGACTAGAGCCAATTTTAGCAAGCTTACTATTATTACATATTGCGTTTATAAACGAAGACTTGCCAACATTAGATTTCCCAACTAGTACAATTTGCTTTTTGGTAGTTTTAATTAGTTTGCTTTTGTCAAATACAGAAGTTATAAATTTTACATTTTTTATCATTACATTTCACCTTTTAATTTTTATTAGTTATACCATATAATTAACTATTTTTCAATATTTATCCAAAATAATTAGGTATATACTTGAATTTACATAAAAACTATGGTACAATTATCCACGGTCAAAAAAATATATAAAAAAATTTTACGAAAGGAAAATTTAATAGTGGAAAATAGTTTAGAAACTTTAATGGATGCAAAAATGTTGCTAGATGAATCAGTTGATTTATTAGCAGGAAAGGAAGAGATAGACAAGAGGTGGGCAAAGTACAGACGTATACTTCAAAGGATGATAAAGGACGAGCTTGAAAAGATAGATGAGCCTTCTTTAAAGTCAAATGTTCGTCATCATTTGAAGAAGTTCAAGAACTGTTTCTTAAAGCCAAAAGCTGAGTTTAGACATATGCAAATGATGATTCAATTAGATGTTGTAACAAGGGATTACTTAGGTGAATTTGAGGGCCTTTCAGAAATAATTGATATCTTTGTAGATGGCTATGCAATTTCGTATAACTAATTTTTTGTTTATTAGCACTTAGATAGAAAATTCTATTTAGGTGCTTTTTTCTTGATTAATAATTAATAGAGTAGTAAAATATATTAGAAGTAGTTTTAAGGTGTGATTGATAATGATAAGTTTAATTTCAAAGATGTATATAAAAGAATCAGATAGTATAGCTGAAAAAAGAAATAAATATGGAGTTATATGCTCAGTAGTTGGAATTTTTCTAAATATTTTGCTTACAATAATAAAAATAGTTTTAGGAGTGCTATTTAATTATATATCTATGATAGCAGATGGAGTAAATAATTTATCTGATGCGGGTTCATCAATTGTTTCTATGATAGGTTTTAAGCTTTCAAAGAAAAAGCCAGACAGAGAGCATCCATATGGTCATGGTAGAATAGAGTATGTCGCAGGCTTTGTCGTATCTATGATTATATTTCTTATGGGCTTTGAACTTTTGAAAGAGAGCGTAATAAAGTTAAGTTCGCCAGTTGATAGCTCAAGTTTAAATTATATAGTATATATAATGTTATGTTTTTCTATAGCTGTAAAGTTATACATGTTTATGTATAATATGAGAGTAGGAAAAAAGATAAATTCGGATGTATTAAAGGCAGTGGCAATAGATAGTATTTCAGACTGCTTTGCAACATTTACTGTAATTCTTTCTGCTGCACTTTCTACGCAAACTAATATAAACTTAGATGCTATTTCTGGAATAATAGTTTCTCTGTTTATAATCTGTGCGGGATTTAGTACGTCTAAAGAAGTAATAGGTAATTTAATAGGGAAGTCGGTAGATAAAGAATTTAAAGATAGAGTAAAGGAAATTGTGCTAGAGGAAAAAGCTGTTTTAGGAGTTCATGATATACTTGTTCACGAGTATGGTCCTTCATCATATATTGTAAGCTTGCATGCAGAAGTTAAAGAAGAGGAAGAGCTAGTTACGATACATAATGTAATAGATAAAATAGAAAGGAAACTGAAAAAAGAGCTTGGATGCATAGCTACAATTCACATTGACCCCGTAAATTTAGATGATGAAGAGCAGATTGAACTGTATAGCTATATATCTGAAATTGTTAAAAACAAAATAGATAAAGATGCTTCTATTCATGATTTAAGGATTATTGAAAGTGATGAAAATAAAAGTCTATGTTTCGATATTTCAGTATCTTATGATGTGAAAATGCAGGATGAAGAGGTTAAAAATATTGCTTTAGATATATTAAATAGCACTTTAGATAATTATGTTTTTGATATAGATGTAGATAGATATTAAGTGTAAAATCATAGTATACGTTTTTATGTTTTGGCACTTTAAATATTTTTCTTTCTTTGAATTATAGAGTTATTTTCTGCTTTTTAAAATAAAGTTAATATAAAATGCTTGCAATTAAAAACTATATATGTTAAAATATACAAGTAATAATTTTTAAACTAATATGTGGGAAGGTGAGTTTGATGAAACAAGATATACATCCAAAGTATTTTGAGAAAGCTGAAATAAGATGCGCTTGTGGTAATGTTATAGAAGTAGGTTCTACTAAAGAAAGCATGAAAGTAGATACTTGTAGTAAATGCCACTCTTTCTTTACTGGTGCTAAACAGTCATTATCTAGCAAGGGTAGAGTTGCAATGTTTACTGAAAAATATTTAAATAAATAATTATAGTAGTAAAAGAGGCTTAAAAGAATTAATTCTTTAAGCTTTTTTGTTTTATTAGGAGAAAAAAATTGAATATTAAAGAAATTGTATCAAAATGTAAAAAAGAATTTAACGCTAAAAATATAATGGATATATATAAATTAATTGCCTATAGTATAAATTTGAGTATGGATGATTTTTTATTAAGAAAAGATGACTTAATCTTAACTAGTAAAGAGGAAGTAGGAATTTTTAATTTGCTAAATAGGTATTACGTTCTTAAAGAGCCTCTTCAGTATATAACCGGCTATCAGAACTTCTATAATGAAAAATACAAAGTTATTCCTTCAGTCCTTATACCTCGAAGTGATACGGAAGTGCTTGTTGAAGAGGCAATAAAGTATATTAATAACTATAATTTAAAAACATGTTTGGATTTATGTACAGGAAGTGGAGCTATAGGTATATCTATTGCCAAAAATTCAAATATAGCTAAGGTATATATGTCCGATATTTCAAAAGATGCATTAGATGTTGCTAAAGAAAATATTGAATTAAATAATGCAGGGAATAAGTGCTCTTTAATTTTAAGTAACTTTTTTGAAAGTATAAACTTTGAGGAAAAATTGCAGATTATTGTTTCAAATCCTCCATATATTTCAAAAGCTGAAATGCTGGTCTTAGATGAGTATGTAAAAAAAGAGCCACATCTTGCTTTGTATGGTGGTGAAAATGGCCTTGATGCATATATAGAAATACTAAAGGTAGCACCAAAAGTTTTAGAGGATAATGGTTATATTATGCTTGAGATAGGGTATAATCAAAAAGAGGAGTTAAAGAAAGTAATTAAAGGATTTAACTGCTATGAATATGTAGAGTGTAAAAAAGATTATGCTATGAAAGATAGGGTGATAATATGTCGTTTTCATCAGAAATAAAGGAGAGGTTACTTGAAAATGTTTCAAAAGTTAAGGATGAAAGGTTAAAAAAAGCAGAAACATTTGGAGAATATATTACAATTAATCATTTTAAAAGTGCTCTTGAAAGGGATTACAATGATTTGCTTTTGTTAAATACTGCTGATGACGATATTTTAAGGCAAATTATAATCGGTAGCTTTTTGAGCAGTGGATATATTACTGATCCTAGTATTGATTATCATGTTGAAGTGATTTTTAAGAATAAGGCACTTGCTGATTATTATATAAACCTTCTTTCTCTTCTTGATTTTACGCCAAGGTATATTAAGAGGGAAGTAGGTAGAAATGTGAATCATTCAGTGTATATTAAAGAGGCTGATCAAGTATCTACATATTTATCTATACTTGGGGTAAGTAGTCATATGCTTAAATTCGAACAAATTAGAGTTGAAAAGGAAGTTAAGAATAATATAAATAGAAAGGTTAACTGCGAAACAGCTAATTTAAGTAAAACTATTAAAGCATCAGTTAATCAAGTAAATGCAATAAATAAGTTAAAGGAAAATAAAAAGTATAACGCTTTAGATAAAAAATTAAAAGAAGCTGCTAAAGTTAGGCTAAAATATCCTGATGATAGCATAGAAATGCTTGCAAATAGGCTAAATATTACTAAATCTGGTATGAAACATAGGTTAGATAAAATTATTGCTATTGCAAGCAAGTGAAGTATGGTATGCAAAATGCATATCATTTTTTGTATATAAATTATGTAAAATTAAATGATAATAATTGATAAATATTGACAAAGTTGACATAAAGTGGTATAATTAATTTGAAGCTTTTTTAAAAAAGCAAAAAAATTAATATTTTTTCGATTTTCACATGATTATTATCATGTGTGATTGTCAGAAGGAGGATTACTATGACAGAAAGATTTTTTACGATCATGGCAGAAGAAAGCGTAGCTGCTACAGAAACCCAGGGAGTAAATCCCGTAGCGATTATAATCGCGGTTGTTTTGGTTGCACTTATTGGTGCAGGAGTTCTCTTGTATTACGCCAAGAAGCGTGAGACAACTGATGAACAGCCAAACGTTCAGGAAGACAGTTCTCAAAGTAATTTCATACCGGTTGCCAGTGTTCCTTCAGAAGTTAAGCCTACGGAAATCAAACCGGCAGAAGTTGTTAAGCCAGTTCAGACAAAGGAAGCAGTTCTTCAGGTAGTCGAGCAGATTATAAATAAGCCGGCTGAGAAAGTGAAAGTTGAACCTGCTTCTAAGCCAACGGAGAGTATGGTAGTAGCCAAAGAAGAGGAGAAGCTTCCTTGGAGTTTCGATTCTTTCGTTTTGTGCCGGAAAAAGGACGGCAAAATGGCTAAGATAGTGAGAGTTTATCCTGAAGATGGATATGCTGTCGTAAAGGCTAAACAATATGAAGAGTTGCCACTTGAACAGATTACCCAGTTCATAGGTAACGATTCTGCTTACCAGATGATCAAATGCGAGCAGTGTGATAGATGGCTTTTTACTGATGGGAAAAGCTTCTACTTTACTGTAGAGGCAAAAGTAGTTGGAAAAGCCAAGCTTACTGACAAAAGTAAATCGATCGATTTCCTGAAAACAGGTGATAAGTTCACAGACTTCGAAGGAAATGAGATTGCTACTTTCATGGTTGTAAATGCTGGGACTCTTCTTTGTCAGATGACAAATGGTGATTACGGCCCTTACGAAATCACCAAGCCAGTAGTTGCGGCTGGAGTTACGTTTATGAGAGCGGGCGATTTTATCGTTGCGTATAGCAGCCTTGAAAATAAGCTTGAGATTTATGACAGCTCGATGAAGCTTCTTGCTTTATAAGAATATCTCCTTGTCTTAATTTTATTTTACTTTGTGCTTTGCAAATAATTTGCAAGGCACTCTTTTTTGAAAAAATATATAGTAAAGTATTGTTAATTAAAAAAATGTATGATATAATATGATTTAGTTATTGGGGTGTCGCCAAGCGGTAAGGCAATCGGCTCTGACCCGATCATTTCGTAGGTTCGAATCCTACTACCCCAGCCAAAAAATTGGAGTTTGAGTTTATTTTCTCAAACTTCTTTTTTACTTTAAATAGCTTAATATAGCCGTTTTTAAGATATAGTAAAATTTTGAAATTAATTTAAAATTGTTTAAAAACAATTCGCATAACTGTACCTATAACTGTACACTTTTAATATAGTCCAAATATTTTTTTATTTCATCATCTTTGAATTTATTAAATACTGAAGTGTAAGTATTTAGTGTTGTTTCAATATCTGCATGTCCTAGAAGTTTTGAAAGTACAGTAGCATTCATACCTGATTCGATGCATCTAGTTGCATATGTATGTCTTAACATATGTGTATTTACATTACTTGATTTTAAATTGATACTTTTATCATCTTCTTTATGTTTTTTCTTTTCTACAATAGTTTCTCTTATATGTGCATTTTTGCAAATTTTCTTAAAATGAGAGTTTATTGTAGTTGGAGAAATAATTTTACCATTACTTGTAAAAAATGTCTCATTTTGGAAATTTTGAGCATCTATAAATATATTTTCAATTAAATCTGTAATAGGTATATCTCTAGTACCAGCATAAGTTTTTGTTTTTTCTCCAATTATAAATTTATCATTTTCATCTCTAGTTAATGTTTTATTAATATGTATTAGTTTATTATTAAAATCAATATCAGTAGGAGAGAGAGCAAGTATTTCTCCAATTCTCATACCTGTATAGATAGCTACATAAAAAATATTAGTATATTCATCATATCCTTTTTCTAGCTCTTTAATAAAGAGCTGTTGTTCCTCAACAGTTAAAGCATCTACCTTTTTATCCTGTTTATTACTTTTTGGAACAGCTATTATACCTTTTATATTAAATGGATTACTAGTAATTATATTCATAACAATAGCTTTATCAAAGGCACATTTTAACATTTGTGAAGTTTTAGATATAACTGAATTAGAATAATTCTTTATACTCAATAAAAAATCATTTATAATAGCAGGTGTTATTTTTTGGATTTCTATATTTGATATAGAATGATTAGCTATAATTTTTTGAGTTTCCTTTTTCCTATTATAACTAGTTTTAGATATTTTATTTAATGCTAAATCATTTTTTATATTTATATCAATTATATCATTTAAAGTGTAGTTTGATTTATCTACTAATTTACCAGTTTTTATAGTTAATATTAATTCATCATATTTAGTTTTAGCTTCAGTTCTTGATTTACAGTAAATAGTTTTCATTTTAGGTCTACCATTATCTTGCATACCTACTTTATATTGCACTACCCATTTCTCTTTACCTCTTATAGTTCTTTTAAAAATACTACCTTCACCGTTACCTCTAGATTTAGGTTTACGGGTTATGCTCTTATGTTCCATAAAATTCTCCTTTCAACATTGGTTCATAAATGTAATATGCAAACTCTACAATATCTTCAGTTACTTCTGCTTCATTTGCAATGTCATGTTTGGAATAATTCTTGCTCAAAAATCGTTTAAAATCTTTATATGGTAAAAATATTTGAGTAAGATATTTTTTTGCCTTAAACTCATTTATTGAGCGAATTAATTTATTATAGTAATCAGTTGCAAATGGTAGAGTAGGGGTTACACCTACTTTATAATGAGATATTTCTTTTCCAAGTACCATTTTTTCATTAATTCCATTTAATTTATTATCTAAAATAATATAATCTTCATTATCAATATTTATATACAAGCCATTAACTTTTATTAGTTTATCAGTATATGAAATATTAATATTATTTTCTTCTGCAAATTCATATAAATATTCTTTTGTCATTTTGTCCTCCTATTTAAACAAATGTTTATTTATTAGGTTATATAGTAGCACTACTTAAAATGTAGTGCTTTTATCTTTGGTAAAAATAATCATTTTAAATATTTTTTCAAAATTTTCATAACATTTTCAATACTTCTAGAACAATTTGAAACTTGAATAATTATAATTTCATCATTTTCTATAATATAAAAAATACGATGCATTTCAAATAATAACTGATAAATAGTAATATTTTTATATACAATAAATTTTCTCCCTAAATGTGGGAAATGCCCTAAAGTATTACTATAGTTTACTAAATCTTCAATGTATTTTTTTACTTTCCCTTCAGTAATTATATTAGAATTATGAAAATAATTTTTTAAATCATTTTTTGCATTTTCAGACCATATAACTACCATTGTTGTATCTCCTTTTTTAATTCTTCAGTAGTAATTGTTTTGCTTTTATCAAAAGTATCAATTCTATTACGTAAATCATAAACTAAATTTAAAGTTTCAACAACGTCATCAAATGAAGCATCTTCAGGCAATTCATCAATAAATTTCATCATCGCTTGTTTTTGACTCATAATAAATCCTCCTCATTTTTTCTTACTTCTCATCATATTAACAAAATCAGTAATATATTTTGGTATATCTTCTGACTATATATTATTTATAAAATAGTGTAAGTAGTCTATCATTATCAATTTGAGATATTGCTACATCATCTACTTTAATAGTTGATAATCTGTCATCAATTATTTTTCCAACATTACTTTTAGTATCAGGATTAAACAGACTTCCATCTGCTTGAATTAATAAAGCTGTACCATTTTCAAGATTTGTATATATTTCAATTTTTAAACTTATTGGATATAAATTTGCACACAAAATACATACAGAAATTGAATTATTATCCATAGAATAAATAGCAGCATAATTATATTTTTCACATAATTCATAATCAGCATCTTTGAAGTTTCCGACTACATTACCTTCATATGTTGTTAAACGATATACAGGTTCATCATGTTTATTTGTGTCTTCAACAATATTACATATCTTTCCTATGTAAAGTTCATTTAAATCTTTTTTAATGTTTTTTAAATAAACTTGTCTCATAATAACTTTTCTTTGCTTCTTTGGTTTAAATAAATCTAATAATCCCATAATAACCTCCTTATTTTTTCTTACCTCTCATCATATTAACAAAATCAGTAATGTATTTCTTTTCACTTTCAGACATATCAGATAAGTCTAAATTGTCTTTCATACTGGCTGCGATTTGGAGCTTTTCATTATTTATATCTCTACCAAGTATGTAGTCAGTAGTGGTCCCAAAGTGGGTAGCTAAAGCTTTTATTATATTTGGTGGCAATTTTCTAGCACCAATTTCATATAAACCAAGTTGACCTTCAGTTAGGCTAATACCTGTTTTTGAAATAGCCTCGGCAGTTTGCTTTTGGTATTCATCTTTATCTTCACGTAATTTTTTTATTCTAGTACCAATTTGTTTATTGTATTCTAAATCATTTTCTTTTTTCATTAAATCACCTAAAAATTTTTTATATTGATATTGTACTACAAAATGTTGGACTAGTCAACATAAAACTACAAAATGAAAGAAAAATATAAAAATAGTATTGACAACCTACAAATTGTAGTATATAATAAAACTACAAAATGAAGTGAGGTGATTTTATGGAACTTATAAGAGAAGCTAGAGAAAAGAAGGGATTAACGCAAAAAGAACTGGCTGATTTATTAGGAATAAGTGTTAGGACAATACAAGCAATAGAGCAAGGACAAAGAAAGCCAGGGCAAATACTTACAATTAAATTATTCAAAGTATTAAAGATTCCTATTTCAAAATTAGAATTTTTTTTACAACAATACACTACAAATTGAAATGCAATTAAATTAATTTATTATATAGGAGATATGAGAAAGGAAGATAGTATGGAAAGTAAGGTTAGCAAAATTGAACTTATAGAAACAGAAAATAAAGCTGAAATAAAAATAGACGGTATGTTGATAAAAGGAATTAAAAACTATGAAATAAAAAGAAATACAGATATTGTAGAACTTACATTAACAATATCTGCACCAGTAGAAAACTTTACTACTAACTAATTTTAGAAAGGAAGAAATAAGTGTTATATTGTAATCTTAAAAATATTAGAAAGATAAAGAAAATAACTCAAAAAGAAATTGCAGATACATTATCAATTAGACAAAGTACTGTTTCAGCTTGGGAGAATAATATTGCATATCCAAATATTATTATAGCTTTTAATTTAGCTACTTATCTAAATGTAGGAATAGATGAAATTTGGGTAAAGAAAAACTAATCATAGTGTTGGTATGATTAGCTGTTCTCTACTATTTGTATATCTTAAACTTTTGCAATAATATTTTCTACACCAGTTTATAGGACATGTAGGTCCGAAGCAGTTTATAGGATGTGCCAGATCCAATATAAAAAATTATTATATCACTTCCAACACAAGCAATTTCTATGAAAGCTCTAACACTTATGCAGTTGCAGTTCTGCAAATAAAAAAGTAATGAGGCACCCCATAGCAGTTAGAATTTTAGATTTTAAGCTATCCAGCTGATTTATATGGTATTACCACCATATAAACCTCTAATTTTTAAGAAGCAGGGTAAAGTCAAAAGTTTTGTCATGATAATCACAACCTTTCTGACAATACCGCTGGGGTATTAAGTCAAGATAATTATATCATTTGAAATGATATTTGTAAATAGAAAGAAGG
>JAFVCY010000057.1 GCA_017478805.1 Clostridia bacterium | reverse complement strand
TCTTCACTTTCTTTTAACCAGCCAAAAATTACTTCAGACCAGATTCTTTTTTCGGAAGAACGCTTGTAATAGATGCTTCCTCCTACATTTACGAAAGTATAAACGCTACCGTTTTCTGTTTTAACTATTTTGTTCATAATTACCTTCTTTCTCCGAATATACCGGAATCAGCATTTTTAGTTTATTACCAGCATTTATATTATATCATATTTACATAAAAAAGTCAAATAAAGCAAGTAGGAAAATTAATTCCTACCTGCCACTATTTTTATACTGCATACAATTCACTAGCGCCAATTAACAGATTATTTTTGCCATCTAGTTTTATTATATTTCTTTCATTTTCTTTTAAGTTACCACTCATTATTTCAGATATTATGAAATCAGTTATTTCTTTAGTTACAAATCTTTTTATTTCTCTTGCACTTTTTTTCTTGCTTATTACGCTACTTAATACATACTTTTTCACCTTTTCATCAAAAGCTATAATATATCCCTTTTTTGAAAAGAATTTAACAGCATTTTCAAGTTCATACTTGGCTATTTTTTTAAGTGCACTCTCATCTAAAGTATTCATTAATATAACTTCATCCAGTCTTTCAATTAAACTAGTGTATCCTTTATTCTTAATATCTTTTATAGCTTCTTCTTTCAATGTTTCAGCCTTAGGTAAGTCACTTTGAAATCCTAGTGATTTTCCTTCTTTTGTAATTAAGCTATCACTTGTGGTAAGTATAATTACTGAGCTAGTAAAGTCGATATTTTTTGAGTAAGAGGTAGTTATAACGCCTTCTTCTAATATTTTAGTTATAACGTCTATTACTTTCATATGTGCCTTGTCTACTTCTTCAAAGAGTATTATACTGCTAGGATTTCTTTTTATGCTATCTACTAAAAAGTTTACATCACTATACCCTACATATCCTGGAGGCGCACCTATAATCTTATTTACAGATGTTTCTTCTGCATACTCAGACATGTTAAGGGTTATCATATTTTTCTCACTACCTAACATATATCTTGCAAGAAGTTTAGAAAGATACGTTTTTCCTACCGAACTTTTACCTAAAAGTAGAATGCTTGCAACTGGTCTATGACTTGATTCATCTAACGCAAACTTTCCACGCATTATAGCCTTTACTACTGCACGTACTGCATCATCCTGACCAAACAGCTTTGAGGTTATATCTTTTATCAAGGTATTATACATGTTATCATTTTTAAGCGTTATCTCCTCAATAGGTATATTTTTTAATCTTGACACCACCTTAGCTATATGTTCAAACCTCACCTTATAGCTTTTTTCAAGCTTTGCGTTTGCTGCTGATGCATCTAACACATCAAGTGCTTTATCCGGGAAATTTCTATCTAATATATATTTCTTAGATAACGCTATGACTGCTTTTAACATTTCATCTTCAATTATAACGGAGTGATATTCTTCGTACTTTGTTACAATCCCACGAAGAATTGCAAGTACCTCTTCCTCTGTTGGTTCATTTACTATTACAGGTTCAAATCTTCTCTCAAGCGCTGAATCTTTTTCAATAGTCTTTGTGTACTCTTCAGATGTGGTTGCACCTATTACCGAAACTTTGCCTCTTGCAATATACGGCTTTAAAATGTTTCCAAAGTTTACACTACCTTCTATTGAACTTCCTGCTCCAAGTATCATGTGAATTTCATCTATAAAGAGAATTATATCACTTGATTCTTCTACCGTTTTTAAAACATTTTGCATCCTCTCTTCAAAATCTCCACGATACTTTGTTCCTGCAAGCATACTATTTACACTTAAACTTATTATTCTATGGTTCTTTAAGTTATTTGGCACTTCACCTTTCACAATTTTTATAGCGAGTTTTTCTACAAGCGCTGTCTTTCCTACTCCTGCTTTTCCAAGTATTACAGGGTTATTTTTTATGCGTTTCGACAATATATTTATAACTCTTTCTAACTCTTCTTCTCTTCCAATCACATCATCTATTTTTCCATCTATTGCAAGAATTGTTAAATCTTCGCCAAATCTTAAAAGCTCTGATAAATCACTTTCTTTAGTTCTAAAGTTATTAGTTATGTATTCCTCTTTACCTAATATCCTCATTATATTATCTCTTCGCGTTGAGTTACTTCTTTTTTTGCTATAACAGAAATTTGGCATATCAAGAATTCTTTCTTCTATCAACACTTCTTTTCCAGTGATTCCACCTATTCTCTTAGTTGTATCAATTTTTCTTGAAAGATACGTAAGTTCTTCAAATATCTCATTTGTTGATGTTTGTTTTTCTTCAAACAGTTCATTTAATATTGAGTTTGTATTCTTTATTATTGTTATTAAGTCAAAACATACACTAACAGCAGTTAATGCTTTATCGTCTCTTCTTACTGTATCTACAGTCTTTAAATAACTATTTAAACTTGAAATATCGTTTCCAAAATTATCCAGCAGTTCTTCTTTCCACTCTCCATCCATAAAAAGTTCCACTGTATAATCCACAATATTATGATTATTGAAGATGTAACATGTAGGTAAGTATTTACAGAACCCCCGAAGAAGCATTGTTATTGGTACTTCCTGTATACCTGTAGTTTCTGCTAAATCATATGCATCTTTAATTACAAGTTTTAACTGTTCTGTTGCATTCTGCGGATATATCTTGTTTTCCTTTTTCATGCCTTTTTCCTCCTTAAGCAATTGCTATATGAGCCAAAATTTAATTCGTTAGTATTATAGCATAGTGGATTACATAATTCAAGTAATAAATAATAGAATTTAAGCAAATTCACAACTAAGTATAACTGTAAAGTTAGATCGGTAATTTTTTTACAATACTTTTACAAACCAAAAATACCTCCAAATTCAATTATATGCATATTATATAATTGAAATTTGAAGGTAATAGTACGTCTTTTTATCTACAGCTTATCTATAACATCTAACATTTTCTAAGATGCTATATAATCTTTATAATCTTCTAAATACTTCTACTCATAAACAGTATTAAACAAAAATTTTACATTATTAATCATTGATATATATATTCATAAATTCTTTCTGATTACAAGAAAAACTTACTACAAAGCCTTCATAAAATTCGCTTATGCTCGTTTATGTTGAGACTTGAGATTTATAGACTGTTATAACTGGACGAACGCTAAAATTGCTCGAAACACCATATCTATATGTTTCAAATTGGAAGCTTCTTCCACGACATACCATCAAACTTTCCTTATTCGAAGTAGAAATAGTACTGAGCCAATATTCTTCATATCCATGATTATTATATCTTTGTGCTGTATTTCCATACCCCCATATCATGTCTGGATAACTATCTTTTAAACTATTTGCTTCGTCATATGTAAGCAGTCTTCCGCTTATTGCTCCTTTGGTTGTAGCATATGTGTCTACTTTTCCCATTACATCTGTTGATGTATATCCTGCTACATTATTTATGTTTTCAACTGTTTCATCCCAATACTGACTACTTGAAAATGCACATGCTGTTGTTGTATATGATTCATTTACTTGTGCTGTTGCTTCCAAGTTTAGGGCTGTTTTAGCAAATAATTCCATCGTTTCGCCTAAATCATTTAACACATAAAATTCTTCATTACCACATGTTACTATCTGCCCTATTTTATTAATAGGTTCTATATCAGACTTATAGACAGTTATAATTGGACGAACCCCAGCAAATTGCAAATTGCTGTAGTGAACATCTCTAAATGAAGATTCACGACCGCATATATATATATACAGTAATATCCGAAGAGGAATCATTATTAGTAGTAGCCAGCCAATAATTTTCATATGATTGGCGTGTATTTCCCGTCCCTCTTAGCATAGCTGGATAACTATCTTTTAATGCATTTGCTTCGTCATATGTAAGCAATCTTCCACTTATTGATCCTCTATTTTGTACATATGTATTAACTCTTCCCATTACATCTGTTGATGTATATCCAGTTAGAATATTTAAGTTTACACTATGTCCTTTCCAATACTGACTACTTGAAAATGCACATAGCGTTGTTGTATATAATGCATTTACTTGTGCTGTTGCTTCCAAATTTAAGTTTGTTTTGGCAAATAATTCTACTGTTGGACCAAAATCTTTTAATACATAAAATTCTTCATTATTGTATGTTACTAATTGTCCTAATCTATAAGTTTCATTTGAACTCATACTTGTACGTTCAAAAGCTAATTTATACAAATCATCTAGCGCTGCCTTTACTGATACCTTTGAGCTATCTGATTTCGTATATTCTACCTCACTTGCATTCATTAAATAGTCTGCATATACCTTTGCTCCTATACATACTGTTATTACTGCTATTATTATTAGTATTTTTGTTATATTTTTCTTCATCATTTTTATTTTTTCACTCCTTTTGTTTCTTTTTTTATTTTCTTTCATTTTTTTGCTTTTTTATATCAAATTATATCAATCACTTTTTAGCAAGATTTAAGGTAAAT
>JAFVCY010000056.1 GCA_017478805.1 Clostridia bacterium | reverse complement strand
CTTTTGATAAGATTAGTAATTTGACTGCCTAAATTGAAAAAGGATTTGAAATAGATTTGATAAATGATTTAGAAGATTCAAATAAATATGAAGAATAAGTTAAAAATGGTATATTTAGATTAAAGTATAAAAAAAGTTTTAGAGAAATAGAAATGAGGAAGTAAAGTATGTCAGTAGTTGATATGGCAAAAAGAATAAAAGATGTTCATAAAAGTCATGTGGCTATTTTTAAATTAGGTTCGTTTTGCAAAGTATTTGGAAAAGATGCGTATGTAATATCTAGTATATTTAAGTATAAGGTGCAAATGGTAGATAAAAATGTAGCCATGAGTAAGTTTGAGATTAGAAAATTAAACTATGCGAAAAAAAGACTAGAAGCTGAGAAGATAAGTTATATGATTTTAGAACCTAGAAATGGATATGATGTAGAGAAGAAAATAGATTTTGAAGAAAGTAATATGTATGAACAAAAGCTAATTTACGGTTATTCTCTAAATAAGAGAAGAAATAATATAAGTAAGGTAAATAAAGAACTTGTATATTTTATAGATAAACCTAATTTTAGAAAGGTAATAAAGGAAATATTATTAGTATGTGAGAAAAACAAAGAAGACAGTAAAGAAGAATGTAAAAAAGAAGATATTGTTAATTCTGAATAATTGTAGATTAAAAAATATAATAATATGGGATAATTTAATATATTAGGGGGACTTTTCCTGTTTTTTCAGATTTTACATATTATTATTGATTATTTAATTATGAGTGATATAATTTAATTGTGTGTAAGTTATTGTATATTTTACACTAGGGCTTGGTTGGTTGTGGCTGGCCTCTCCGTCTTGCAATAACGCTAACAACGTGCTTAATGTGAACGGCAACAACGCCAACGTGAACAACAACAACAGCAACACTAATGGGGTCTGTCCAGTAGATTCTCTAGAAACTGTGAATTTGATGCAGCATTTATGGTATGCTACACATTTGGGAAGCTTAGAGAAACAAACCAATTCCTTTAGCTAGTTTGGTAATATGTTTAGTATTACTTGAAATTAGTTATAAAATAAAAACAGATGCCTAAATTTGTTAGTAGGTGTGTAGCCAAAATTCCTGACTACATTTAACTAAAAAGTTATAAACCGAAGGGGAGTTTAGTGCTAGGACTGTTTTATAATCTTCATTAATTTGGTAGGTTACGTTTAAGCGCTTGAACTATGTGTTTGGTTTGAGTGCTTCTTTTTTGTTCACTAGTAAAGTTATACTCAAAAAATGATAGTGCTAAAATTTACCTAAAACAAAAGTTTTAAAAGATTTAATCTTTTACTTGTAAGCGGTAAATAAAAAGGCGTATTGAAAAAAATAAAGAAAAGAGAGCTCAAGTTATTCATGGGTTCTTTTTATTTAAAACCAGAAGATTTTAATATTATTGCAAAAATAATAGATGATGAAGATGTAGGGAATCAAACTGGAAAGAAATTAAAACTTGCATATAATGTAAAAATTGGATCTGATGAAAATGAAATATATATTGCAGAGGATGATGAATTAACAGAAAGTACATATAACTCAATACTTTCTGCAATAGAAGTAATGTATAATGAAAAAGTAGTAGAATATTTTAAAGAAGTATATCCTGAAATAGAAAAATGGTCTACAATATTAAATGGAATTACAATTGAAAGGGATTTTTATGAAGAAGATGAAGAATCGCTATTCTATGATAAACCACGCATATCAGTTACATTTGATAACGAATATATAAAAGAAAGATTTTTAGGAACTGAATATGTGGGTGAAACAGTAGATTGTGGTGAAAAAACTATTACTTTAGATTTTACTAAAGACAAATCATATACTTTAAGTGTTTTTGATAATGTTAAATCAAGTGAACAAGGAATTTTATTTAATGCAGTACTTGAGCCTATACTTGAAGAATCAGGTGCCATACTTGAAGATGATAGTATTGCATATTTTGGTATAAAGGAAGGAAAAATTGTAGCTTCAAGTAAAGAAAACAGCATTTTCAAAATGGTAATAGATAGTGAAGAATATACTATTTCGCTTTTTGCAACAAATCTTGATGCTAAAAAAACTACAGCTACTGCAAAACATGAAGATACAAAACTTAAAGTAAACAAAGAAGATGCAAAATATGAAGATATATATAGATATGAAGAGTATGATATAACAGTAAATGTTACATATGGAAAAGAAGAATATAAAGTTTTAGAAGGTGCAGAGCTGACAGTTAATGTATCAAAAGATGAAGGACTTACATTTAAACTAAATATTGATTATGCAAAATTTAAAGAAGATGGAAAAGTGTATGTAGATGAAAAGGAAGTTGATTCTTCAAAATATACTTCAAAAGAAGGAAGCACTATTATAACATTTACAAGTGAGTACACAAAAGCTTTATCAGATGGAAAACATAATTTTAAAGTAGTAGTTTCAGATGGAGAGGCAAGTGCAACTTTCACAAAAGAAACAAAGCCTGTAGATTATAGAACAAATCCAGATACTGGAAGATTAAATATAAGCTTTCTAAGATTATATGTAGCATTAGAATATATAAAATAGAAAAGAATAGAAATAGTTAAAATGTAATTATGAGTCAAATTTAGATATTATATATTTCAATTTGACTTGTTTTTTTTTT
>JAFVCY010000055.1 GCA_017478805.1 Clostridia bacterium | reverse complement strand
GTAAAAAACAATAGAAATAATATATATTTTTCTTTCGTTATATGCTATAATAGAACAAGAAGAAATAAAATTATTATTAGATAAAAAGGTGAGAATATGGAAAGAGATAAGAAAATTATAAAAGTTAGTATATTTGGAATAATAGTAAATGTAGTGCTAGTACTATTTAAAGCACTTATTGGAATAATTGCTGGTTCAATTGCAATAATACTTGATGCTGTTAATAACTTAAGCGATGCACTGTCATCAATAATTACGATAATAGGTACAAAACTTTCAGGAAAAAGACCTGATAAAAAGCATCCTTATGGGTATGGCAGAATTGAGTATTTTTCATCAGTTATAATTGCAGTTATTATAATAATTGCAGGATTAACATCTCTTAAGGAATCTATAGTAAAAATTATAAATCCTGAGGAGGCAAACTATTCAGTATATTCAATTATAATAGTAACAATTGCTATATTTGTAAAATTCTTCTTTGGAAGATACGTAAAAAAGCAAGGAGAAAAATTGAATTCAGGGAGTTTAGTTGCAAGTGGGACAGATGCTATAAGTGATAGTGTAGTGTCACTTTCTACTTTAGTTGCAGCGATTATAAGTATAATTTGGCATATAAGTTTGGAAGGTTATCTTGGAGTTATAATTTCACTTGTTATTTTAAAATCTGCTTTAGAAATACTAAAAGATACAGTAAATGAAATGATAGGAGTAAGAGCAGACGGAGAGCTTACTGCAAAACTTAGAGAAAAAATAATATCATATGATGATGTTTTAGGAGTGTATGACTTAACTCTTCATAATTATGGACCAAATAATATAATTGCTACTGCTCATATACAAGTAAATGATAATGAAACAGCTAGGTCATTACATAGGATTACAAGAAAAATTATGATGGATATCTATACAGAATTTGGCATTACACTTACACTTGGAATTTATGCATCAAATGATGAAGGTGAGTATGGAGAGATTAAAAAATATTTAAATGAAGTAATTAAAAATTACAAAAATATTATGCAGTGTCATGGCTTCTATGTAGATGAAGAAATGAGTAATATATCTTTTGATTTAATATTTAGTTTTGAAGAATTAGACACAGAGAAAATAGTAGAAGAAATAAAAGAAAAAATGACTAAAAAATATCCTAAATATTCTTTTGAAGTAATTTTAGATACAGATATAAGTGACTAGATGTAATATTTGCAAAACCTATAGCATAAAGTAGTTATGGGTTTTGCTTTTGTTTTATTAAAAATTTTAAAATATATCTTGACAAAGCTTAAATAATAATATATAATTTTAGGGTAAGTGAAACTATAGATTAGTTTTATGCGGGAGTAGCTCAGTTGATAGAGCGTCGCCTTGCCAAGGCGAAGGTCGCGGGTTTGAGCCCCGTCTCCCGCTCCATTTATTTTTTATTAAATTATTGTAATATTTAAGTGGTAAATTGAGTATTATATAGTATATGGCGACTTAGCCAAGTGGTAAGGCACGGCTCTGCAAAAGCCTGATCATCAGTTCGAGTCTGATAGTCGCCTCCAAATCAATTATTTGTATAGAAACTGATTGTTTTTATGTTAGTACTAAAAAGAATTAGTTTCTTTTTTTTGGTGATGTTGAAAATAAAAAGTAATAAAATTTATAGTATAAATGAAATAAAATCTAAATTAGAAAAAGTGTTAGCACATGCTCCAGTTTGTAAAGTTGTGCTATTTGGATCATATGTTAAACGCCAAGCTAGAAAAGAAAGTGATTTAGATTTTCTTATTGATACTAATGGAGAAATTATGGGCTTTGATTTGATAGAATTAATTTGCAATATAGAAAATGAATTTAAGAAAAATGCTCACGTGTTTGATAAAAGCAAAATAATAGAGAACTCTACGATAGATAAAGAAATAAAGAAAACAGGAGTTGTTGTTTATGAAAAATAAAGATTATTATTCTGTGGTTAAGATGATAAGTTACATTGATAGAGCTATTAATTATACTTCAAAAATAGATTTTGAAGAATTTTCTAATAATATATATTAAAGTATAAAGCACCTAGCGAAACACTAGGCACTATATAATTCAAAAACAGAATAATCATCTATTTTAAACATTGTTCATTACATTTATAAGAATATCTCTAATATAATTAGGTCTAGGATTTTCGGTTATATTCAAATTTTCATCTATCATAATATCCTTTACATGAGTATTATACATAATTTCAATATATTCTGCTACAACGTGTCTGTGGCAAAAATTTTTGCCTCTTTCGTAGCAAAGAAGTATAGGGTCAACTTCATTTTTTAGTAAATCTTCAATATTCACTTTAGAAAGAACGCACTTATAATACTCTTTAATATAGTATCTAGTATTTTCTAATTCAGGAATTAAAGAGATATTACTTCTCCAAACTTTCCAAAACTCTTTCTTAGGTGCAAGCTCGGGTAAAACTTTACCTACAAATCCAGCTGATTTCCCTCTATCTCCAGAAATAGATATTAAATTTCCAGCTTTGCATTCGTAGTAATTACCAGTAAAAATGTTCATAGTTATTTCCTCCTAATTATTAAATTAAAATTATAATTATAATATCAAATATACTTGTATTATATCAAAAGAAGATATAAAAGGCAAGGTAAATATTGCAAAATAGAAACAATGAATTACATAGTATGAGGTGCTTGATATAAGAGCCAAATTATTGTATAATCTATATACTAGAAATAACAAAAATGTTTGAAAATTAATGAAAAACAATATTTACAAACACAAGTTTATATGATATAATTTTTGCGTGTTAGAGGGAGGAATATATGAAGACTACAAGCAATTTTTTCTGTAAAGAGTGTGGCTATGAAAGCGCAAAATGGATGGGAAAATGTCCATCATGTAATAGCTGGAACTCATTTGAAGAAGAAATAATATCAAAATCAAAAAATAGTAAAAGCATGTCGAGTAAGACAGGCTTTTTAGAAAAGACAGAAATAAAGAAATTAGAAGAAATAAAGGTTGAAGAAGCATCAAGAGTAGATGTAGGATTTGAAGAACTAAATAGAGTATTTGGCTCTGGAATTGTAAAAGGTTCTATTTCACTTGTAGGCGGAGAGCCAGGAATTGGAAAATCTACACTAATTATGCAGGTATGCGGTAATCTGTCAAAAGTAGGAAAAGTACTTTATGTATCTGGTGAAGAATCCGAATCGCAAGTAAAGCTAAGAGCAGATAGGCTAAAGGTTGCATCACCAAGCATATTCTTTTTAAACGAAACTAATATATCAGAAGTAGAAAATAAAGTGGAAAGTTTAAATCCAGAGTTTTGTATAGTTGATTCAATTCAAACTATGTATGATGATGAAATAGCCTCTACAAGTGGCTCAGTTTCACAAGTAAAAGAAGTTACAGCAAGACTTATGTATTTAGCTAAAAGAAAAAATATAACAATGATAGTAATTGGACATGTAACAAAAGATGGAGTAATTGCTGGCCCAAGAGTCCTAGAGCATATGGTAGATACAGTTATATATATTGAAGGTGACAGGTTTAGTGAAAATAGGATAGTAAGAAGTGTAAAGAATAGATTTGGCTCAACAAATGAAATTGGAATATTTGTAATGAAAAATGAAGGCATGGTTGAGGTAAAGAACAAGTCTGAAACATTTTTAGGAGACAAAGAAGAAAATACGTCAGGCTCTGCTACATCTGTTACCACAGAAGGAAGCAGTAACATATTTTTTGAGGTGCAGGCTTTAACAGCTCATTCATATTATAATCTGCCAAGAAGAGTAGCAAATGGTATAGATTTCAATAGACTAAACATGATAGTTGCAGTTCTTGAGAAAAAGTGTAATCTCTCACTAGGAAGCAACGATATATATGTAAGTGCACTTGGTGGACTTAAAGTAAATGACCCGTCATCAGACCTTGCTACTGCTATTAGTATTTATTCAAGTTTCAAAAATGTAATTATTCCAAATGATATCTTATTTGTTGGAGAAATAGGACTAACTGGAGAAATTAGAAATGTGGCAAATATTGAAAAGAAAGTTAAAGAGGCAGTAAGGATGAACTATAAAAAGATATATTGTTCAAAATATGACGCTATAAAGGTAAAGAAAGAAATAAATAATGAAAATATTATAGGAGTTAGTAATTTAATGGAACTTATAAATATATTGTAAATATAATTATATTTTTTAGAAAAAAATAAAATAACTTGATATAGTATTGTATAAGCTATATAGAAAATGTTTTACATAAATTTTTAAAAAAAGTAATTAAAAAAACATAGACTTTTGAAAAAAAATGTGGTATAATATTAATGTACACGAGGAGAAAGTGTGTATATAGTTAGGGGGACTGCGGTTATGTTTCATATAGGTGATAAAGTAGTTTATCCTATGCACGGAGCAGGAACAATAGAAGGAATCGAAAAGAAAGAAGTGCTAGGTGAAGAACAAGATTATTACATAATTAAGATGCCTATAGATGATGTTAAGGTTATGGTTCCTACAAGTAGAGCACAAACTGTTGGAGTAAGAGAAATTGCTGGAAAAGAAGAAGCAGAAAAAGTGTTTTCTATTTTAGAGCAGCCTATGGAAGAACTATCTTGTGATTCTAATTGGAATAAGAGGTACAATTCTAATATTGAAAAGATCAAATCAGGGTCTTTAGAGGAAGTAACAGAAGTGTTTAAGGACTTATCCCACAGACATATGGAAAAGGGACTTTCACTAGGTGAAAAAAAGATGCTTACTACTTCAAAGAATATTCTCTTAAGTGAGCTTTCACTCGTTCAAGATGAAAGCAAAGACGTATTAGATAACAAGATAGAGGCAATGGTTAAGTCATCATTTGACAAATGGTCAGAAATGATGAATGCACCAGATGATACTATTACTAATTTATAACTTAATATAAATAATATCTAGATGTAAGTCTAGGTATTATTTTTGTTTAAATGTAGCAAAATAACAGAAATAGCTATTGAAAAAAGAAAGTATTTATTATACAATATACGTGTAAGTTTTTTAGAGGTGTTGTATGAATAAAAAAGGTATTAGTTTAGTTGTTTTAGTTCTAACTATTCTTGTTATGCTTATACTAACAACAGTTGTAATTGTTAATGTCAGTGATTTTGATGAGGATATTTCAAATGCACAAAGTGCAAAAATAAAGGCGGATGTTCTTACATTTAAAGATGAGCTTGAAATGAAACTTTCAGCAAATCCAAGAACAAATTTATCATTAGTAAATGCAAATGGTGAGGAACTTTATACATATATTCCTAGTATTAAAAATGCTAAAACAGCCAAAGGAACACTTTATTCAGAAGTTCTTGTAATACAAGGCGGAGAGCTTAAAGTAATTGAAGGACTTCTTACTTTAAAAGAGGAAGAGGCAGTAAAGTCAGTTATATCAAGTATACAATATTAAATAATAATTATTTAGTTTCATGAATATACTTTTTTAGGTGATGTTCATGAAATTAAAATTATTAGAAGCTGTAGTTATATTAATATGTGTTTTTGCACTCTTTTTTGCTGCATTTAAAATAAAAGAGAGTGATTACATGTATGATGAAACAGAAACAGTATTTGCAAACGTAGTAAACAATATTGATTTTTATATCTCAAACATAGAATCTGTACTTTTAGGAGTATATGAAGAAAGTATAACTGGTGCAAACCTTACTCCATCTCAAAAAGAATATATAACTAAGATGTATATACTACAAAATAGGGTAATGTTTGGTAGTGGCATAAAGCAAGAAGGAGAAAAGATATATGTAGATGTAAATACGTTCAATCTAGCATATAGTTATCTTTTTGGCACATATCATTTAAATCTTGATAATATGATAGAACTAGGCAATTTAAACGTAGAAAGATTTAGGTTTGAAAACAGGAAAGTTGTCTCTTGTGAAATGATAGAAGATGTATACAATATAGTTATACAGTATACTTCAAGACTTCCGGAAAAAGATGTTAGTTATAACGTAAGATATAATATAGGATATAAAGGTGGAACGTACTTTTTAATTGGATATACTATAGATAAAGTAGGAGGAAATTAAATTGGATAAAAAAGAAGGAAAACGAAGTAGAAATAACAAAAAGAAGAAGAGTAAATTACCTATTATTGCAGTAATTTTTGCTATATTACTGGCACTTATTGGTTTTACTCTTTTTAAACTTGATTATATAGGACAAGCAAGGCTAGAAAAATTAGTATCAGATGAAGTAGCTAAGGTTTCTCATTATACTACAAGTAGAAATTACTTAAAGGTAAATAATAAAACTATTTCAGTTATAAATAGCAAGGATATTGATTTGGAAGTAGAGTATAGTAATGATATTTTAACTTTTTCAAAAGAAAGTATTACAAATAGTATAAAGCTAGATATTACTAAAATAAAGAAATTTAATGATATAGAGGATATAAAAGATGTAGATGTACTATACATAGAAAATAATGGTTTCAAAACTTTTGAAACTGATGTTCCGGAAAACTTTTTAAACTATAATAATTTTACACTTCTTGCTTTAGGTAGTAATAATTCTTTAAAAGAAATAAATAATAATTTAAAAATAGAAAATGGTAGAATAATTATATCATCATCTGAATATGCTTTAAATGGGTACATATTTGGGTATTTTACGCCAAAAGATGTATATATAAATGAAGTGGGTGATGATGGTGTGCTAAACGTTGCTATGGGTAGTAGCAAGGAACTAACCTTTAAAATAACTCCTGAATTTGCTACTGAGAAAAATGTAAAAGTATCATCTAATGATGAAAGTATTGTAAAAGTTAACGAAGAAAATATAAGTAAAATAGATGCTCAAAATATGGGTGATACAGTTTTAAATATCACTGTAGGAAACGTAAAGAAAGAAGTAAATGTGCACGTTTCAAATTATGCAAAAGATATATATGTAAATGTCCAAAGTATAACTATTAGACCAGGAAAGACTTATGAAATAAATATGGTAACTATTCCGGAAGAGGCTGAAAATAGTGAGCTTGCTATAGAAACCTCAAATGAGGAAGTGGTAAGTATATCTGGAAATGTGATTACAGCTGAAAGTTTAGGAGAAGCAACTATTACAGTAAAAACAACATCAGGGGATATTATTTCAAAAGAAATAAATGTAAATGTAGTAGAGCAAAAAATAGAGGAAATTGATGGTATTACGTATGTAAATGATATATTGATTGCAAATAAAACATACTATTTACCTGAGGATTATAATCCTGGCAGGTTACTTGATGAAACTATGGAAGCTTTTAATAATTTGAAAACAGCTGCAGCAAATGAGGGATTAACATTTTGGATTTCGTCTGGGTTTAGGTCATATACCACTCAGCAAAGGCTCTATGCAAATTATGTTGCAAACTATGGAAAAGAGGCAGCAGATACTTTTTCTGCAAGAGCAGGTCACTCTGAACACCAAACAGGTCTTGCAATGGATGTAAACTACATTGAAGACTGGTTTGGGGATACTAAAGAAGGAAAATGGCTAGCAGAAAATGCTCATAAATATGGATTTATTATTAGATATCCAAAAAGTAAAGAAGAAATAACAGGGTATAAATATGAACCATGGCATATAAGGTATTTAGGCGTAGAAACTGCAACTGATGTATACGAAAGTGGGTTATGTTTAGAGGAGTATTTAGGAATTACTTCAAGATATTCTAATGAGTAAAATTATGTATACATAAAATATTGACAAAGAATAATATGAGTGGTATAATTCTAAAAAGTACATGTATTATTCCTTGAGTACATATTTTTAAAGGAGGCATTAATATGCAAGGAGTGTATAATAAAAACTCACGTTATATTGACGAGGTTCTCATTATAGGTGATGAATTCCTATGTCATGAACGGATAACAAATGGTGAAGATGGAAACGAACAAAAAATTCAAACGAACTTGAAATTGGATTATATCTCAGTAGATGATTTATTAAAATTTAGATATAAAAGGACACCCATGTTTATATTAAAACTTCCAAATGGTGACATTAAATATTGCATTATTCATGACGATTGGAATTTATCATCTAAAATTTTAATACCATCTTTCAAACATCAATGTCTTAGTTGCCATAAACTTATTGCACTTCCTAGCTCTTGTGGGGGATGTGATAAAGTGAGAGATAGGTCTTTTGAAGACATATGCTATAAAAATGACAGTGATTTAAAGTTAGAGATTGATTTTTCTAAAAGAATTGAAAGATATGATTTCATTGAATATGGATATGAGACAGTAAATACAGTTCATGACTGTTTTGTTGTTTTGATATGTAAAAGATTTGAAAAGATTGTTGAGAAAAAAAAGTAAGAGAAAAGCCGAAGTATAAAGATCCATTGGCTTAAATTTAATAGAATGAGTAGGAAAATATCCTACTCATTTAGTGTACCAGGCATGGTATATAGCTAGGTGGTGAAAGTCCACTATACGCGTAAGTATCTGCGAAGTATTAGGGAAGCACAACGCATTAACAGTGATATTAGGGCTGAAGGAAGTGTGGAACAAAATCGTGGCTCAACGAACAGAATTTTGATACTAAGGCTGTATAAACGGATGAGGTTACTAAACAAACTAAAGTCCAAAAGATACACGTAACTTTATGCAGTAAATCAAGTGAGTAAACGAGGATAGTTATATATCTTCCCCTGGGAGATCTCATGAACATGGAGCTGTAACGGAAACGACGAGAAGTACAACACAAATCTGTGGTCGAAAAAGGTTTGTCTTGAGAAGTCAGCAGAAGTCGTAGTAGTGATGAAGCTTATGTAATGGGAGTGGAGCGAAGGACGGAACAATTTATAGTGTTTAAGTACACTAAGATTATGATAATCATATGTCAGATGTATTAGTAAGGAAAGTAGGAAACGTAATATCTGAAAAGACTTATGAAAGATTAAGTGATTATTGTTGAAATTAGAAAGGAAAGAACAAGTATGGAATTATTAGATAGGGTTTTAAATGATAATAATTTATTTAAAGCATACGAACAAGTGCGTAAGAACAAAGGAGCAAGTGGAGTAGACGGAATGAATGTTGATGAAATTGCAAAATACATGATAAAGCATAAGGAAGAAATACTAGAGCAAATAAGGAGTCGAAAATATGAACCCAGTCCAGTAAAAAGAGTATTTATTCCAAAAGAAAATGGAGACAAAAGAGGACTAGGAATACCAACGGTAATGGACAGGGTAATACAATAAGCAATAGCACAAGTATTATCACCAATATACGAAAAACAATTTAGTGAAACAAGTTATGGCTTTAGACCAAATTGTTCATGTGAAGACGCAGTTAAAAAGTTGTTAGAGTATTTTAATGAAGGATACATCTAGGTAGTAGATATAGACTTACAAAAGTTCTTTGATACTGTATGTCATGATAAATTGATATCTATCATTATGAAAACAGTTCATGATGGAGACTTAGTATCATTAATAAGAAAATATCTAAAAAGTGGCGTAATGGAAAATGGCGTAATAAGTCCTACAAATGTAGGAATACCGCAAGGTGCTAATTTATCACCACTACTATCAAATATAATGCTAAATGAACTAGATAAAGAACTTGATAAAAGAGGGCTAAAGTTTACGCGTTATGCTGATGACTGTATAATAGCAGTAAAAAGTAAAAAAGCAGCAATTAGGGTAATGGAAAGCATAACAAGG
>JAFVCY010000054.1 GCA_017478805.1 Clostridia bacterium | reverse complement strand
TAGTTCATTTTATTATGTCTTCCGAGTAACAATATATCTTAAATAATCTTGCATGTACTTATCAATTATTTTAAGACTATCTGTAGTAGTTATAGTAGGGAAGAACCAGTATTTCCAAGAAAGTTCTTCCTTATTTTCTTTTCCAAAAAACTTCTTGTTAAACTTTCTATTCATAGCTTTAAGTGAAACTTCACATTTTGCATTCTTTTTTAGTTGCCATCTTCTAATTGCTCTTGCACTCCTTCTAATTTTACCTTTTATTTTTCTCAAAGCATTTTTAGAAATATCAATTTTTCCACCATTAAATGAAAAGCCTAAAAACTCAAAATCTGAGTGAGGCATAAAAAAATATTCCTTATCTTTATTTATATCTAACTTAAACTTAACAAAGAAATTTTTAAGTACATTTACTTGTTTTTTTAGCACTTCAAAATCTGAAGCAAAAATAATTATATCATCAGCATATCTAAAATATACAAGCTTCTCATTCCAAAAATACTCATCAATTTCTTTAATGTAATAATTGGCAAGAAAAGCTGAAATAGGAGTACCAGCCATAACACCCTTTTTTTCAGAAATAACAGATTTATTTGTATCTAATACTTTATCGTTACTTAAAATATTAAAAAAAAGACTGTATAGCAAATCATCTTTAATATCATTTTTTAGATTATTTAGCAAAATATCTGTATCGATACTATTAAAATAATTTGAAATATCAACTTTGTAGCCATACATATTATGGATATTTCGAATATTGCTCATGTTTTTTATAGCACATTTTACACTTGTGTTTTTTCTAAAAGAATATAGATTTTTTGAAAAAAGAAAATCATAATCATATAGTAAAAAAGAAACATACTTTAGAACAATCATTTCATCTATTTCAAAAGTATATACTATACGCTTTTTTCTCGAATTACCCTTGCTTATTAAATGCTTTTTAGGAATAGAAAAAGTATATTCATTTTTAGATAATTTCTTACAAATATCTTCATACTCGTAATTTTCAATAAATTTCTTAAGCTCATTTTTTTCACTATTATTTACATATTCTTTTGCTTGCTTATATTCTAAAAATTGTTTCCATTTTTGTGTGTCCTGTATATCTTTAGAAAACATAATTCCTCCTAAAAAAATAATAAAGAGAAGAAATAACAAATTGAGAATCGATGAAATCGAATTCGACAGGACTATATATATTACAGCTATCTGCAAAGCTATATATAAGTAATATACTAAGCCCAACTGCAGATGTTAAAAACATCTTTCTTCTCTAAAATGAATTATATCATAACTTATGCTAATATTCAAATTTATTATTATACAAAACCATATTTAATATATAAAACAGTATAAAGCAGTATAAAATAGTATAAAAAAAGATAGAAAGTAAAAATGCTATAAAGAATAATTTGACATATATGGTAAAATATTAAAAGTAAGATATAAATTATGCGTAGCTAAATAGTGAGGTGGCACATATGATAAAGAAAATAGAACTGTATCCAAATACAACAAAAATTGAAGCAATAAAGCTTTCAAAAGAAGTAGGAGAAGCACTAGTAAATGAAGGATATGAAATTGTGGAAAAATCACCTGATCTAATAATCGGTTTTGGTGGAGATGGAACGCTACTTAATTTACTCTTTAGCCGGCTATATAATTTAAATTCATATTACCTTGGAGTAAATTGTGGAACATTAGGATTTCTGCAAGATTTTGAGATAGTGGAAAATGCTCATGACTTTGCCAAAAAAATAAAAACGTATACTGCAAAAGAGATAAAACTTGCATCACTAAAAGTAGTAGATAAAAAAGACTCTAATACCTTTTATGCACTCAATGAAATGTACATTGTAAGTGATGAAGAAAAATCTATAAGAATGGAAGTAATGGTAAATAATGATTTCCTAGAGAGTTATGTAGGAACAGGACTCATTTTTTCAACTCCTACAGGTTCAACAGCTCATAGTTTATCCGCTGGTGGTGCAGTGATATATCCTGGTATGGACTCACTTGAGATGACACCAAGCGAGGCAATAGTAAACAGAAAGATAAGATGTTTTCCAAGAAGTATATGTTTTTCAGCGGAAAATGAAATAATACTTAGACCTAGTGAATCACAGAAAATAAAAATTGTAGCAGACGGAATAAAGGTATATACTGGCGATTTTGATAAGCTAGTTGTAAAAATTGGAGAAAAAGTAATATACAAAATAAACAATCCAGAAAAGAACTTTTGTGACATATTTAGAGAAAAAATAATGTGAAGAGCTCCCCTAATTTATATAAATAAATTAGGGGAACTATTGTTATTATTTAGCTAGATAATCACTAAAATCTTGAATTACTTGAGCAGGCTTTTTATCACCTTTAGAAAACTTTGGCATAGTAGAGATAAGACTAGTTAAACTACTCAAGTCACTATTAATATCTCTACGTTCAACATTACTACTTAAATTACTTTTAAATGAATTATTAGTAGCGATATTGTCACTTGCTTTTGTTTCCTCTGCAAATGCATTTGCTTCAATTGTTTGAACGTCAGCACTTTCAGAAAGTCTAGAAAATTGATAAGCACCGCTTTTAGTATATGTTTTCAAGGTATCTGGAAGACTATCTACTTTTTCAAAAAAATCTTTAAAAGAGCTTGAATCACCATGAATTTGCAAATAATATTTTGCAGAATCAATAACGTTGCAACTACCAAAACTAGCTCTATTTTGTACATTTTTCATTTTAGCTGTGCAGTATCTAATCATAGCACTAGCTACTTTCTTTTTTCCGGTAAATATAGAAAAGAAATTAGAATAAGCTTTAGAATTCTTATCAATTTGACTTTGCAGTAAACTTGCCTCATCTTTATTTATTTCCTCAATAATTTTCTTTTCAAGTTTGGATTTTAAATCATCAACATATTCTCTAGTAATATCAGGTATAGCAATTTTACTCATATAATTAATAGACGCCTGAGTATGATGAATAATATCACTTTGAGAATTTAAGATATTCTCATACTTTTCTAAGTCTTCAAAACTTGTATCTTCAGTTATATTCAAAGACTCAATATCTTCTTTAGCTTTTTTTAAACTCTCCTCTAATTTTTCAAGTTTTAAAGTTAAGTTATTTGCATCTTTTGAAGTAGAAGAAACATCTATACCTAAACTTTCTAAATCCTCAATTCCATCAATATGTAGCGAATTTTTCATACCACTAATACTAGTTAAAAGCTCATTAATTCTTGAAATGTTGTATAAAGCACTTTGATTTACTCTTTGTAAATCATCATTTGATACTTCTTTAGGGGTATTTAGTTCTTTTTCCATTTCTTTATCAATATTTTGTTCAATACTTACAAAAGCAGCCTTTAAATAAGTTTGCATAGAGCCGTTTATACTTGCAATTTGAGATTTAATCTCATCTAATCTTTTTGTATATTCATTCTTCGTTTTTTCGTACTCTTCATATGTAAGGGTCTTATCCCATTTGTTAGTATAATATCTATCTAGCTCATTAATCTTGCCTTTAATTTCAAAATATTCCTTAGCTATATCTGGAAGAGTAGAATAGTTTTTGGTAATTTCATCTCTATCTAAATCTTCTAAAGGAGGAACGTCTCTATTCTTAGATTTTGACATTCTTACATTGTAACTTTGAAGATTCTTTCCATCAAGCACTCCGCCATATGACAGACTCGGCTTAGTAGATTCAATAGTAGAAAAAGGAGCTATAAGTATCTCATCTTCATTAATTGTTTCACTATCAATGTCATTATCTAAAACCTCAGGCATATAAATATATGTAGCATCACCAATATCAATATCTAACCTCACAGGAGAGTCTAGATAGTGTCTTTGAGCAAAAGTATTTGCTACTTTGTAGTCATTAGAGGTTGAAAGCATCTGATTATACTCTCCACCTTTTTTTAGCATACTTACTTCTCTTGAAGAAGTACCTCTATATACCGTTCCAATATGGCTATGCGACTTAGTATATTTATACATAGCAGAGTACATATTCTGCAATGTTTCAATATAATCCTCAATATTTTCTTTTGAAAAATCCAGATGGTACATATCAGAAAGTTCGTCAATTAGTTCTGGGCTGTAATTTATCATAGCATTTATTTGAACATGATAAAATCTTGCATATTTCTTAAAAGCCTCTTTTTCTTTTTCAGTAATTTCCATAAGTTCACCTCTTATGCACAATTTTATCATAAAGAAAAAAATAATCAATAGATTAAAAAAATCTTTAAAAAACTAAGGGTGTATGATATAATGGAGAAAAAGTAGGAGGTATATTTAAACATGGAAAAGGCAAAAGTATATTTTAGTAGTAATATTTCAGAAGAAGAGCTAGTTAAGCTATATGATAAATTAGATGTAAAGTTAAAAGGAAAAGTTGCAGTAAAAGTTCACTCTGGAGAAGAAGGAAATCAGAACTATTTACACCCAGAGTTTTTAAGAAAAATTGTAGAGCATGTAAATGGAACTATTGTAGAGTGTAACACAGCATATGAGGGAAAGAGGAATACTACTGAAAAGCATAAGAAGTTAATTGAGTCACATGGCTGGAATAAATATTTTGATGTTGATATTATGGATGCAGATGGAGAAAGTATTAAATTAGATATTCCAAATGGTAAAGTATTAAAAGAAAATTACTGTGGGAAAAATCTAAAAAATTACGATTCACTTCTTGTTGTATCACATTTCAAAGGTCATCCAATGGGTGGTTATGGTGGCGCTCTAAAACAGCTTTCAATAGGTTGTGCATCATCAGAAGGGAAGGCATATATACACTCAGGAGGAAGAACAAAAGACCAGTATAACTTGTGGAACGATTTGCCAGAGCAGAAAGTATTTTTGCAAGCAATGGCAGATAGCGCTTCATCTGTTACAGATTACTTCAAAGGAAATATTGTGTTTATAAATATAATGTGTAATATGTCAGTAGATTGTGACTGCTGCTCTGTAGCAGAAGATCCATGCATGAAAGATATAGGCGTGCTTGCATCAACTGACCCAGTAGCAATAGACAAAGCATGTATTGATTTAGTAATGAGCTCGAGCGATCCTGGAAAAGAGCATTTCATGGAAAGAGTAAGTTCAAGACAAGGTACATATACAATAGATGCAGCAGAAACTCTAGGAGTAGGTAGTACTGACTATATATTAATACCTATAGACTAAATTTTAAATTATTGTACACTTTTTACTTTAAAAATTACATAATTTATGGTAAAATATATATGGTGATGATATTGCAAACAATAATATATTTAATTAGACATACTGAAAGTGAAAAAAACTCAAAGACAATAAATGAAAATTTACTTCTTACACATTTTGGCGAAAGTTGTGCTGAAAAATTATCTAAATGTGAGGAATTGAAAAATATAGATGTGATATTTTCAAGCACGTATATGAGGGCAAAGGAAACTGCTGAGTATATTGCTTATGAAAATAACATAGAGTTAAGGTCAGTAAGTGCTTTTGATGAAAGGAAAATAGGAAGTAGAGAGTTTGTTATTGAGAATTGGAAAGGAAAGCCATACTCATACACTACAGGTCAGCTTTTAGATGAGGATTTAAAAGATGAAGGTGGAGAAAGCGCTAAAGAAGTAAGAGAAAGATTCACCAAAGCATTTAATGATATTTTAAAAGCAAATTCAGGAAGTAGAGTAGTAATTGTGAGCCACGCTGCAGCTATTAAGTATTTCTTAATGAACTACTGCACTCTTGATAGTAGTTATAACCTAATATATAACGGAAAAAAATTAATTGGTAAAAAACTGGATTATCCTGAGTTTATAAAATTTGTATTTAACGGTTCTAAAGTTATAGATATAACATGTGAAAGCTGTGAATAAATAACCAGTCCTAGAAAAGTATTCTAGGGCTGGTTTTCGATATAATTACATTGTATTTAAATTAGCATAACCTAAGATTTTTCTTCTTTCTACATATTTTCCTTATGCTCTAATAGCTTCTCTAGAATTTGTACAGCATTTGATGCGGCTCCTTTTCGGATGTTATCTGCAACAATCCACAAATTAATTGTATTTTTGGCAGAAAAATCCTTTCTTAATCTTCCAACGTATACTTTGTCATTTCCGCTTGCTAAATCGTTAATTGGGTACTTTTCATTTAAAATATCATCAACTATAACTATGTTTTCGAACTTGCTTAAGCAGTCATATATCTCTTTAAGACTTGCCTCTTGTTTTAGAGTAATGTTAACACTTTCGCTGTGACAGTTTTTAACAGGCACTCGCGCGCAAGTAGCTGTAATCTTAAGATTTGGCAAATGTAATATTTTTCTTGATTCCTCAATCATTTTCATTTCTTCTTTAGTGTATAGATTTTCTAAAAATACATCTATTTGAGGAAGGCAGTTACTACTTATAGGATATTTGAACTTTTTAGGTTTTTTGCCTTTTAAAGTATCTAGTAAATCTACGATACCTGCCTGGCCTGCACCACTTACAGCTTGATATGTAGAGCAAACAACTCTTTCTATTCCAAATTTATCATTTAATGCCTTAAGAGGAAGCATTAGCTGAATAGTAGAACAGTTAGGGTTTGCAATTATACCACTGCTACTAAATATGTCTTCTGGATTTACTTCTGGAACTACTAGTGGACAATCATCATGCATTCTAAAAAAGCTACTATTATCAATAACTGTTGTACCTGATTTAACAGCAAGAGGAATGAATTTTTCTGAAGTATTACTACCTGCAGAAAATAAAGCATAATCAAAATGTGTTTTTTCAAAACTTTCTTCAGTAAGCTCCTCAACAATGTATGTTTTTCCCATAAATTCAATTTCTTTGCCTTTAGAACGTATAGATGCAAAAAGTGTATATTCATCAATAGGTAAATTTTTCTCTTCAAGAACTTTTAAAAAAGTAGAGCCAACAAGCCCTGTGACGCCAACAATTGCACATCTAATCAATAATATCACCTCTACAATTATTATATTAAGAAAGCATAATTATAATGAATAAAAAGGCAGCATAAAATAATATGCTGCAAGAAATTTAATTATTATTTTTGGTAAGTGACCAAATCTCCAAAAGTTTTTGCGTAAGGTCAGGCTCAGTTTCGCCCATTAGTCTATATATAATATTCATGAGTTCATCTGCCTCTTCACTACTTATGTCACAGAAAATACGATTACCATTTGAAATATTTTCTACATAAGAGGAGATAAGTTTCGAAAAAGTATTAAGCTTTTTTTCATAGCTTTCCAGTTCATTTTTTATAATCTCATAAGTCAAACTTTGAGCCATAAAAACGCCTCCTAACATTATAGTTTAAAATTATTTATCATCTTTCATGCTCATTTGTGATTTCTTTAGGATATCTTGATATTATCTTTTTGTGAGAGCAATTGGGACATACAGAGTATACGGTATCATAAGTAACATCAGCGTATCTATCAGAGTCCCCATATCCAGCGTCATGATAAACGTGCGCATTAATTGCAAGGCCATCTTTTCTTTCAGTTTTAAAAGCTTTAGTTTTAACGTACTTTCTGCATCCTACACAGTATGAATAATTCTTAAGCTTTTTATCTATAAGCTCAGGTATCCATTTGTCCTTTATTTTTTTTAGAAGAGAAATTTGTGAGTCAATTGAAAGTGACTGAGAGTTTTCATTAAAGAAATTAATAAAATCTTGCTTTCTCATGAGTAGTATCCTCCTTTTATTTTCTTTTTTTAGTTATAAGCTAGATAAAGAATTTAAAAAGTTGCAGAACTTTTTAGCTAATTTTTCTAGTTCTTTGGCTTCTACTTTCAAGTTATCAATTTCACTAGCAGTGATACTTGCACTTTTTTGCTCAAGCATTTCTTTGCTATGTGTAATTGCAAGTTCTGCATTTGATATGTTGCGTGATATAATATCATAATCTCTACTCATTTTAATTACCTCCTAATAATATTAATTTTGGATAAATTATTTTTTTGCTCTCATATTATAACATAGGGAAGTAAAAAAAACAAGATAAAAAATTTAAAACATTTGGTTGAAAATTGGTAAATAATAATGTATAATATCTAAAGAAAAAAGGTGGTGAAAAATGTGGACTTTGTACATCTACATTTACATACAGAATATAGCCTTTTAGATGGAGCAAATAAGCTTCGGTGAGCTTGTAGAAAGGCTAAAAGAACTTGATATGCACTCTGTAGCAATAACTGACCATGGGAATATGTTTGGAGTTATAGAGCTATATAAAAAATGTAAAGAGCGTGGTATAAAATTAATTGTGGGGTGCGAGGTTTATGTATCTACTAGAAGTAGATTTGAAAAAGATGGAAAAGTAGATAGCGAACCTAATCATTTAATTTTGCTTTGTGAAAATATGGAGGGCTACAAAAATTTGTGCAAGCTTGTCTCTTTAAGTTATACTGAAGGTTTCTATTATAAACCAAGGGTGGATAAAGAGATTTTGAGAAAATATAGCAAAGGCCTAATATGCCTTTCTGCATGTCTTTCTCGGAGAAATTGCAAGAAAGATAGTTTCAGGTAATATAGCTTTAGCAGAAGAAACGGCTAAAGAATACATGGATATTTTTGGAAAAGAAAATTACTTTCTAGAACTTCAGTCAAATGGTATAAGAGAGCAGGTACTAGTCAATCAAAATTTAGTAATAATTGCAAAAAAATTGGGCCTTGGTATAGTTGCTACGAATGACTGTCACTACTTAAAAAAAGAGGATTATGATTTCCATGAGATTCTTCTTTGTATTCAAACAAAGAAGAGTATAAATGACGAAGATAGAATGAAATTTGAAACAAATGAGTTTTATCTTAAATCTAAAGAAGAAATGATAGAATCATTTAAAAATTTACCTGAAGCAATAGAAAATACTGTCAAGATAGCTGCTAGATGCTGCACAGAGTTTGAGTTTGGTCATACTATACTTCCAGAATTTAAAATAGAGGAAAATATTACGCATCTTGAGTACTTCAAAAGATTGTGCTATAGTGGAATTTCAAAAAGATATCCAAAGGATAAATATTCAGAGGATTATTTAAAAAAAGTAAATGAAAGACTAGAGTATGAAATTTCTGTAATAGATAAAATGGGATATATAGATTATTTCCTTATAGTTCAGGATTTTATAAACTATGCAAAATCGGTAAATATCCCTGTAGGCCCAGGACGTGGAAGTGGAGCAGGAAGTATTTGTGCATATTTAACTTACATTACAGATATTGACCCATTAAAGTTTAACCTTATATTCGAGAGATTTTTGAATCCTGAAAGAGTTAGTATGCCCGACTTTGATGTTGATTTTTGCTATGAAAGAAGAGGCGAAGTTATAGACTATGTAACTAGAAAATATACTAAATCACATGTATCGCAGATTATAACTTTTGGAACTATGGCGGCAAGGCAGGCAGTAAGAGATGTAGCAAGGGCAATGGACATTTCGTATCAGAAAGCAGATATGATAGCAAAACTTATTCCAAGGGACTTGAACATGACTATATCTAAGGCTTTAGAGATTAACCCAAGTCTTAGTGAAATTTATGAACTAGATGAAGAGGCAAAAAACGTAATAGATATGGCAATGAAAGTAGAGGGAATGCCAAGACATGCCTCTACTCACGCAGCAGGTATCGTTATAACTAAAGATGAAGTGGATAGTTTAGTGCCACTTTATGAGGGGCAGGGCGTAGTTTCTACGCAGTATACAATGACTATTTTAGAAGAGCTTGGACTACTTAAAATGGACTTCTTAGGTCTTAGAACGCTTACTGTAATTAATGACTGTATAAAGCTTGTTAAAGAGGTAAGAAACATAGATGTTACATTTAGCATGGACTCTTTAAATGATGAAGAGACTTTTAAAATGCTTTCAGAAGGAAAAACTCAAGGGGTATTTCAGCTTGAAAGTGAAGGAATAAAGAACGTACTAAAGAAATTGAAACCAAGTAGTATAGAAGATATTATTGCTGTAATTTCACTATATAGACCAGGACCAATGGATCAAATACCAAGATATATAGAAAATAAAAATAGTAATAATATAAGATACACTCATGATGCATTAAAACCTATTTTATCTAATACTTATGGGTGTATGGTATACCAAGAGCAAGTAATGCAAATTTTTAGAGATTTAGCAGGATACAGTCTTCGGTAGAGCTGATTTAGTAAGAAGGGCCATGAGTAAGAAAAAGCTAGATGTCATGGAAAAAGAAAGAAAAGAATTTATCTTAGGAGCAGAAAAAAGAGGAATAGATGAAAAAAGTGCAAACAAAATATTTGATGAGATGAGTGAGTTTGCAAAATATGCATTTAATAAGTCTCATGCTGCTGCATATAGCGTAGTAGCTTATGAAACTGCATATTTAAAATGCCACTATAAAGAAGAGTTTATGGCAGCTACTATGAACAGCTTTTTAGGTAATCAGATAAAGATTGCTGAGTATGTAAATGAGTGTAGAAACATTGGAACTGAGGTATTAAATCCTGATATAAATGAAAGTCAGTTTAAGTTTTCAGTTGTAGATTCAAAGATTAGATTTTCTCTAGATACTATAAAAAATGTAAGCTCAAATGCAATTTTAGATATTGTGAGAATAAGAGAAGAAGGTGGAAAGTTTAAGGATTTCTTAGATTTTATGAAAAGGACTTCATCGGAAAATATTAATAAAAAATGTGTGGAGTCATTAATAAAAGCCGGATGCTTTAATAGTATAGAAAAGAAGTATACACTCCTTGACCTTTTAGAAAATTTTGAAACTATAATGGATAGCTTAGCTGTAGAGGCAAGGAATAACTATAAAGGACAAATAAATCTTTTTGACACGTCTGAAGAAAAAAATGATATAGAAATTGTTCCTGCAAAAAGAAAGCTTTCTAAAAAGAATATTCTAGATATGGAAAAGGAAGTACTAGGCATGTATGTATCTGGACATCCACTAGATGACTACTTAGATATAATAAAAAAAGAAAAGGCTGTTACGAGTAAAGATATAATTGTTTCTGAAAATGATGAAATGGAATATGAAAAGATTTCAAAATATGACTCACAAGAGATAAAAATATGCGGAATAGTTGAAAGTGCAAATATAAAGTATACTAGAAAAAATGAGCAAATGATGTTTGCTACTTTATCTGATATGTTCTCTGAAGTTGAGATTATATTATTTCCTAAAATTTATGCAAGTTATGGAAGTTTTGTAAATGTTGGAAATGTAGTTTTGGTTAGAGGAAAAGTAAATATTACGGAGGAAGAGGGAACTAAAATTTTGGCAACAGAAGTTAAGAAGATTTCTAAAACTGAAAAGATATATGTAAAAGTTCCAAAAGAAAGGCTAAATTTGCTTCCTCAAGTTGAGGCAATTATTGAAGATATTTCTGATAAGTATTATGGAAATATACCTGTTTATCTATTTTTAGAGGGGGAAAATAAAATGAAACTATTGAAGCGTGATGCTTGGCTTAATAATGAAGATGAAACTATAAATATACTAAAGCTTAGGTTTGGAGAGGAAAATGTTAAAAAGAAGTAGTGTAAATTGAATGTTGAACAATTTATATATTAAAATACATTACTATATATTTATTAATACTAGTTATACAATAAATATTAAAAATTAAAATACTTGTATTTTTTTAGCTACATAATAAAATAGAAAGTTAAAATAAAGGAAATGTACTAAATCATAAATGGTACATTTTTTTTTTTTGCTAATTAATTACGTTGTATCTTTTTGATGGTAAATAATGTCGAATTTTGCGATGAAAAGTATAAAAAATAGCATTACTATACTTGAAAGTGCAGTATGGGTTTGATATAATAGACTCTAGGTTAGTAGGAGGAAAAATATATGTATAAAAAGAAAAATAAAGAATATATTTTAGGCAAAGTAGAAGATGAGGCAGTAGATAGGTATTTTAAAAAATATGTAAATAAAAAGTATTCAAGTTTTGAAAAGTTCCAAAAAGATATATTTGAAAACCTAGAAAGGTCAAGTAAAGAGATTCTAGAAGGCAAATGTAAAAGTGTTGAAGAAGTATTTCAAAGTCTGGAGAGTAAGTATGAAATTTCGTAATAAATACAGATTAATTGCCTCTGAACAAGTATATCTAGAGCTCTCAAATATTTACATGAATTTATGTTTTAGTCTAGGAAGTATTAATCTTGCAGATTGTTTCTATAAAAAAGTAAAAAGAAAAATAATGTCACTAAGAGTTTTTCCAGAAAGATTTGTTTCGTTATTTAAATTCCAAAATTCAAATAGTAAGTATAGAAAAATGAATATAGGAAACTGTGTAATAATATTTGAAATAGACAAAGCTGGTCTTATAGTTTATATCCATCACATCTTTCATGAATAAAAAATATTATGACAATATTTTGTAGTGTGTTTTTTAATAAACATGGCAAAAGATAATCAGTAAAAAAACTATCCAATAATCCTTGTAAAAACTAATATTTAATAGTATAATTATCTTGGGGAAAAACTATATAATTGGAGGAGAATATGGGTAGCATAGTATTATTAGATGATAACACTATAAATAAAATAGCAGCAGGAGAGGTTGTAGATAGACCATCATCAATTGTAAAAGAATTAGTAGAAAACTCAATTGATGCAGGTGCTAAAAATATAACTGTAGAAATAAAAAGAGGCGGAATTGATTATATAAAAGTAACAGATGATGGAAGTGGTTTTAGAGCAGATGATACAGAGATTGCTTTTGAAAGACACGCAACAAGTAAAATAAGGAAAGAAGCTGATATATTAAAAATAACATCAATGGGGTTTAGAGGTGAGGCACTAGCTTCAATAGCGGCAATAGCTAAAGTAACGCTTATTACTAAACATAAAGACGAGCAAACTGGAACTAAAGTTGTAGTAGAAGGTGGACAGGTTATCTTAAACGAAGTAGCACCATCAAATCAAGGAACAACATTAATAATTAGAGATGTCTTCTATAACACACCAGCTAGATATAAATTTTTAAAGAAGGATTACACAGAAGCAGGATATGTTGAAGATGCAATAACTAAAGTAGCACTTTCACACCCTGAAATTGCTATAAAATATATAAATTCAGGAAAGCAAATAATAAATACTAGTGGAGATGGAAAACTAGAAAATGTAGTATATAGCATATTCGGTAGAGATATTTATACAAGTATATTGCCACTTGAATATGAGTATGAAGATATAAAAGTAAAAGGAGTAATAGGCCTTCCAGTAGTATCAAGATCTAGTAGGTCAAATGAGTTTACATATATAAACTCAAGATTTGTAAAAGATAAAACTTTGATGTCAGCAATAGAAAAAGGATACTCAGAAAAACTTATGATAAACAAATTCCCTTTTGCTGTAATAAATGTTTCAATGAGCCCTGAAACACTTGATGTAAATGTGCATCCTGCAAAGCTTGAAGTAAAGTTTGAAAATGAAAATAAAGTATTTGAGGCAGTATATTATGCAGTAAAAAATACTTTAGAGCAGTACAATAAGAGTACAAATCCATTTACAATACTAAAAGATAAAAAAGAAGATTTAGAGGAAAAATACAGCACCTCAAACTATAATGAGTATCAGAGTCAAAATCAAAGCGTAGAAGAGGAAAAAAGTGAGCTAGAAAATGTAATAGTTCCAAAATATAACATATCAGACTTTACAAGTGAAAGAAAGGAAAATGATTATACAAATCTAACTAAAAAAGAAGAAGATGTACTAGAGGACTACTTAAATACTGTTGGAAAAATGCCAGCAATAAATTTAGATATTCCAAATAGTGAAAGTTTTGGAGTATCAGAAAATGATGAAAATACTTACTCAGTTCAAAGTGAGGAAAAAAAGCCAGCATTTGAAGTTCCAAATGAAGAATATGTTGAAACTACGATAGCTTATGAAGAAGAAGAAAAAGCAAAACCGTTATATAAATATATAGGTTGTGCATTTAATACCTATATAATAATAGAAATGGACTCAAAACTTTATTTTATAGACCAGCATGCAGCACATGAAAGGTATTTGTATGATAAAATAAAGGCGTACTTTGAGGAAAAAGAAAAAGACTCACAAATGCTACTTATTCCAGAAATAGTAGAACTAAGAACAGCAGAAATGCAAGCAGTAAATGAAAATATTGGGTATTTTGAAAAGTATGGGTATATTTTAGAAAAGTTCTCAGATACTTCATACAAAATATCAGGAGTACCAAATATTGGTGATATAAAGATTAACTATAAAGATATGTTTATGGATATTGTTGATGAATATATGACTGGAAACAAATCACAAAGGCAGCAAAACGAGTATAGATTTTTAGCAACAATTGCATGTAAAGCAGCAGTAAAAGGTAATATTCCAATCACAAAAGAAGAACAAATAAACTTAATAGAAAGAATGCTTGAATCAAGCGAGCCATTTACATGTCCACATGGAAGACCAACAGCTATAAATTATACTAGATATGATTTAGAAAAGAAATTTGGAAGGAAAGTTTAAGTAAAAATGGAAATAAACTCAAAGCCTAAGGTAATATGTATTGTAGGGCCAACTGCATCTGGAAAGACAGCGCTTTCAATTGAGCTAGCTAAAAGACTAAATACTGAGATTATATCTGTAGATTCTATGCAAATATACAAAAAGCTAGAAGTTGGAACTGCAAAAGTCACAAAAGAAGAAATGCAAAATGTGAAGCACCATTTGATTGATTTTGTGGATTTAGAAGAGGATTTTTCAGTTGCAGATTTTAAGAAGCTAGCTACTCAAAAGATAGAAGAAATAGTAGAAAGTGGGAAAGTTCCAATACTTGTAGGTGGAACAGGGTTATATATGTCTGCTATAATCCAAAATATGGATTTTAAAGAAGAAAAAATAGATGAAAAGTATAGGGCAAAGCTATATAACCTAGCTAAAGAAAAAGGTAATAATTACGTTCATGATATGCTTAAAAAAGTAGATAGAATGTCGGCAGAGCTAATACATCCAAATAACTTAAAAAGAGTAATAAGAGCGCTTGAACTGTGTAGAGGAAACGAAACAAAAAGCATGCACATGGAAAATGAAAAAGAAAGACTCAAAAAAGAGGAATCTAAATATGACTTTAAACTGTTTTGCACATATTACCCAAAAGATATTTTAGATGCAAGAATTAATTTAAGGGTAGATAAAATGATGCAAAATGGTTTAGAAGAAGAGGCAAAAATTGTGTATGGATTAAAAAAAGGAACAGTAAGACAAGCAGTAGGATACAAAGAGTTTTTTGACTACTTTGAAGGAAGAAAGTCAAAAGAGGAAGTAATTGAGGAAATAAAGCTTAGGTCTAGGCAGTATGCCAAAAGGCAAAATACGTGGTTTAAAAAAATGGAAAATGTGAATTTCATTGACATGAGAGAAGATTTAGAGGTTCATGTAAATAAGATTATGGAGTTAATATATGAAGAAAGAAAAGGTAGTATTTGAAAATGATGATTTCAATGGAAATACTGAAGAGGTAAAAAGAGAAAAATTAAAATCTCGTTTTGTTATAGGGGTAGTAGTTGTAGGTATAATAATTGTAACTATAGTAATTATTATTCAAAGGATGAAAATCGAGTCAGAGCTTTATGAGGCTACTACTTCAGAGTATGAAGTATATCAAGAATCAAAAGCTTATGTTATAACTGATGAAAAACTTATAGATTATGATAAAAATTCAACAATTATAACACTTGCGGAAGGAAATAAAAGAATTGCAGTAGGAAATATTATTGCTATGTATAAAACTACTGAATATGATAGTAGTATGAAAAAAATAAAGGATATGGATGCACAGATTAATGAAAAAATAGCTACTCTTCCAGTTACTTATTCGGTAGAAATTGTTCAAGTGGAAAATGATATAAATGACATTATCCAAAAAATAAAGAATACAACTTCATATATAGAAATAAATGAGTATAAAACAAAACTAGATGACTTAGCATATAAAAAAGCAAAGATAACAGCTAGTCTTACACCTAGCGGAAGTGATGTGCTTGAGTTAATAGAAAAAAGAGATGCTGAGCATGCAAAAATAAATTCTTCTAGTAATAATATAAAGTCAACAGCTGCAGGAGTTGTGGTGTATAAAACTGATGGATTAGAGGGAAAATATACTAAAGAGGATATTACCAAAGAAAAGATAAATGAAATAATGCAAGAGTTTGACAAAAGTTATAACGAAGAGTTTGGAATAAAGATAGTTGATAATTTTGAATCATTTATGATAGTTGAAGATGATATAGCAAAGAAAGAATACATGCAAGAAGGAAAAAGTTACATAGTAGAGCTCATAGATAAAGATACTGAAGTAAAGGGAGTGCTATATAATATAATTGAAGAGAAAGATGGCTCTAAAGTTTATTGCGTATTTAGAATTACAAATGGTGTAGAACATATAGCGGATTGTAGGACTACAACAGTGAAAGTCATTTGGAAAAGGTATACTGGCTTTTGGGTAAATAATACATCAGTTACAGAAAAAGATGGAATATACTATGTTAAGATACTCAGCTTAAATGAATACATAGACATTCCAGTAAAAGTAATAGCAACTAGTGATGAGAAAAAGCTTGTAAATAACTATACTAAATCAGAGCTTGAAAACTTAGGAATTGAAAGAAAAAGGTCACTTATTCTTTATGATAGAATAGTAAAAGATGTAAATTTAACTCAAAAATGAGGAGTATAGGATTATATAGATAGAAAAATATAAATAAAGGTGTAGTTATGTTATTATACTAAATGCATAATAATAACTAATGTTGACAAGTAAAGTTTTCTAATGTATAATATAGCGTATATTTTAGGAGAGATAATAAATGTTTGAAAAATTAGATGATTTAAAGAAAAAGTATGAGGAGCTGACTGAAAAAATATCAAATCCAGATGTAATGTCAGACCAAAATGAATTTAAAAAATGCATGAAAGAGCATTCTGCACTTCGTGAAGTAGTAGAAAAGTATGATGAGTATAAAAAATATGAAACTGAAATGAAAGATGCACAGGAGCTTATGAAAGATATTGATATGAAGGAAATGGCTGAAGAAGAATACTACAGCTCAAAAAATAAATTAGCTGAAATTGAAGAGGAATTAAAAATTTTGCTTCTTCCAAAAGATGAAAATGACAGTAGTAATGTTATCATGGAAATTAGAGGTGGAGCAGGAGGAGAAGAGGCAGCACTTTTTGCATATAATTTGTACAGAATGTATACTATGTATGCAGCTCTTAAAGGCTGGCAAGTAGAAATCCTTGATATGAACGAAACAGAGCTTGGTGGTATTAAAGAAGTATCATTTATGTTAAAGGGAAAAGGTGCATACTCTAAGCTTAAGTTTGAAAGTGGAGTACATAGGGTTCAAAGAGTTCCTGAAACTGAAGCAAGTGGTAGAATACATACTTCTACAGTTACAGTTGCAGTTTTACCTGAAGTTGAAGATGTAGAAGTTGATGTTAATCCTAGTGATATAAAAATGGACGTGTATCGTGCAAGTGGAGCTGGTGGCCAGCATATAAATAAAACGTCTTCTGCTGTAAGGCTTACACATATTCCAACAGGTATAGTGGTTGCTTGTCAAACAGAAAGGTCACAGTTCCAAAATAGGGATTTTGCAATGAAAATGCTAAAAGCTAAACTTTATGAAAAAGCAAGAGAAGAACAAGAAAGTAAGGTTTCTTCAACTAGAAAACTTCAAGTTGGAAGTGGAGATAGAAGTGAAAAGATAAGGACATATAACTATCCTCAAGGTAGAGTAACAGACCATAGAATAAACTATACAATGTACCAGCTTGAAAACTTTATGAATGGAAATCTTGACGATATGATAGAGGCTTTAATTACTTTTGATAGAGCAGAAAGATTAAAAGAAGGAAATATATAACAAGTAATGTATGAAAAAAATAATTGAAATATAATTGAAATAATACGAAGATATGCATAATAAGTAACAAATAAGTTTACTTAAAACTGCATATCTTTTTTTCTTTTATGTAAAATAAAAGAAAAATTTAAAAGAAAATGATAAAAAATAATTTATGTCACTTGAAACTTTTTTTTTTTTTAGTGTAAAATGGCTTTAGTAGTTTTGAAAAGCCTTAAAACTGCAACATTTAAGGTACTTCTTACTACTAGAAAAGAGGGGAAATATATTGTGCAAAAAGAAGAAAAAAAGAAAAGAATTACAATTACTAAATTATTATAACAAATATGAAAATGAAAACATAAAAGAAAAAATAAGCACTCAAAAACTTCGGCGTAAGTCTAATAGTCCTACTCATAACTATAATAGTTATCTCTATTATAGCAGGAGCAGTACTTCTTTCTATGAATCAGACAAATGTAGTAGATAATGCAAATAAAGCAGTATTTAAGCATAATATGGCAGAATATCAAACAGCAATAAATACATATGTGGCAAGTCAGATGGCAAATGGAAATTACATAGAAAAAGAAGACATATATGCCGAAGGTGAGGAACTTAAGACTATAATACCATCTATAAAAGCTGAAGATTTATCGAAGATAAAGATAGAAGGTGGAGGCCTTGTCTATGTAGGAACAGATGAAAACGAAATCTCGTGGGCAAGAGAGTCGCGGGGGGGTAACAGTTAAACCTGGTGGAGTAGAAGATCCAAACGATCCTGAAACTCCTACTACAAAGAAAAAAGGTAAGATAGAATTTGCAGTAAAGAACTATAGCAAGAAGGTAGGAGATTCAAATTTTACAAATCCACTAACGTTAGCAGGAGATGGAACGGTTACTTATGCTTCAAGTAATACTGGTGTTGCAACAGTATCAAATCTTGGAGAAGTAACGATAATAGCAGAGGGAACAACCACTATAACTGCTACAGTTACAGATGGAGAGCAATATGAATATGAAACAAAGACAGCAAGTTATGGGGTATTTGTAAGCGCAAATGAGAAGACAATATCATATTCGTCAAGTGACTATACTGGTCCATATGATACAAATGAGCATAGTATAACATTAAACGTAACAGACCCAGCAAGTGGATATACAGTAATGTATGGAACTACAGAAGGAATATATAACCAAGAAACAGCTCCAACACTTACAAACGTAGGAAGTCAAAATGTATACTTTGAAATAACTGCAAGTGGATATTTGACAGTTAGAGGCAGTAGCAGAGTAAATATAACTAAGGCAACAGGAAGTATTTCATATACAAATAACACAATAAACAAAACATACGGAGATGCAGCCTTTACAAATCCATTTACAAAAACAGGAGATGGAATTGTTACATACGAAAGTTCAGATACAACTATAGCAACAGTAGACAGTCAAGGAGAAGTTACAATAGTAAAACCTGGAACAACTACAATAACTGCTACAGTAGTAGATGGAACAAATTATACGTATGAAACTACAACTGCTAGTTATACACTAACTATAGCTAAGCATGTAGGAAGTATATCATTAAGCCAAAATGATGGAACACTAAGCTATCCAAATACCGCAACAGTAGAAGTTACAAATCCATATAGCCAAACAATAACTGTAACATCAACAGATAGCACGGTAGCAACAGGAGAAGTAACAAACAATATCCTAACAGTAACATCGCTAAGAAAAGCAGGAGAAACTACCCTTACAGTCACAGCAAATGAAAATGATTACTACCTTGAGGCAACTGCTACATATACGGCAACCGTTACTGTAGATACAACACCTTTAACTTGTACGATAACAGCCAATAAACCTGATACAACAAATGCGGCATCTATTGAATATACATTTACATTTAACAAACCAGTAACAGGCTTTACAGATGAAGATATATCAGTAGATTATGGTATGCCAGGATTATTTACTGAGGATAGTACAAGTGTATATAAGCTTATAGTAACAAATACAGGAAGTATGACTCAAACAGTATCAAT
>JAFVCY010000053.1 GCA_017478805.1 Clostridia bacterium | reverse complement strand
GTAATTGATGGAATATTTGGAAACAATACATATAATGCAGTAGTTAATTTTCAAAGAAATAACGGACTCGCAGCTGATGGCGTAGTTGGTTGCAATACTTGGACTAAACTTGTTTCAATTGCTAGAGGATATAATAAATAAAAAAATTTAAGCCAATGCTTTTTAGTATTGGTTTTTTCTTATGAAAATCTTCTTGAAAATTTTATGTAAATGTAGTATAATAACATTGGTGTTAAAAATGGAAAATGTAGGAAAAGATATAGATAGAGCAGCTAAAGATTTGATATTAGGAAATCTAGTAGTATTTCCAACAGAAACGGTATACGGACTTGGGGCAAATGCACTAAATGAAAAAGCAGTAAAAAGTATATTTAAAGCAAAGAATAGACCTAAGGATAATCCATTAATAGTGCATGTAAGTAGCATAGAAATGGCAGAAAAAATAGTAACTAACATTTCAGAAATAGAGAGAAAACTTATGAATATGTTTTGGCCAGGACCACTAAGTATTATACTTACCAAAAATGATATTATTCCAGATGCAGTGACTTGCGGATTAAATACAGTATCTGTTAGAATGCCAGATAATAAACTTGCTTTAGAATTAATACAAAAAGCAAATATCCCAATAGCTGCACCTAGTGCAAACAAATCAGGAAAGCCAAGTGGAACAAATATTGAAGACATATATGATGAACTGAAAGAAGATGTGGCATATTTTTTAGATGATGGAAGAAGTAAAATAGGTATTGAATCAACAGTAGTAAAAGTAAATGAAGATGGGAAGATAGTTATTTTAAGACCTGGAAAGATTACCGTAGAAGATTTAGAAAAAATTTCAAAAGTCGAAGTAGATAAAAACTGTTTTAGAGAAGTAAAAAAAGAAGATATAGCGTTGTCTCCTGGAATGAAGCATAGGCACTATGCTCCAAATGCCAAATGCACTCTATTAAGCGCAAATGATAAGAAAAAAATGATAGAGAAAATTAATGATATTATAATTAACTCAAGTGAAAATATTGCATTTATGGTTATGGAAGATATTATAGATAGTGTAAATAAAAAGGAAAATGTGAAGGTATATAATCTAGGAAGTACACTTGATGAGGTATCTAAAAATATATTTAATAGCCTAAGAAAAATTGATAAAGATAATATTGATATTTGCTATATTCAAGCTGTAGAAAAAAAAGGAATAGGTCTTGGAATAATGAATAGAATTATTAGGGCATGTGAATATAATATAGTAGAAGTTTAACAAATTATGTCAAAATGTATTTACATTTTTTCAAATTTGGGTATAATATATATGTTGAAATAAGAGGTGGTAAAATGATATATGTAATGATGGGCGGCCCAGCTACTGGAAAAGGTACTAGGTCTAAAATTCTTTCAAAAGAGCTAAATATTCCACACATTTCTACTGGAACAATGCTAAGAGAAGAAGCTACTCAAAATGAGGAGTTAGCTAAGGTATTAAGTGAAGGAAAACTTGTATCAGATGATTTAGTAAATAAGGCACTGTACAAAAGACTAAAAAGAGCAGATTGTAAAAATGGCTTTGTGCTAGACGGATATCCAAGAAATCTTGAGCAAGCGTATGCCTTAGAGGCAATGATGCGAAAGCTTAATATGGAAATAACTGAAGTATTAGAACTTGTTATTCCAAGAGCATTAGCTTTTAAAAGGATACTTGAAAGAAGAGAATGTCCAAACTGCAAAAAGGTTTATGGCGTAGATTTTCCACCTAAAGATGGGAAACATTGTGATAATTGTGGCTCTGAGCTTTTTGCAAGAGCAGATGATACAGAAGAAACACTTACAAAAAGAATTGAAATATACGAAAGAGAATCAAAACCTATACTTGATTATTATAGGAAAAAAGGAATTTTAAAGACTGTTGATAGTTCAAGACATCCTGAAAAGGTGATGGAGACTATATAGAAAGAAGGAAAAGATAATGATACACATTAAATCAGAAAAAGAGATTCAGCTTATGAGAGAGGCAGCAGACATACTAAAGAAAGTTTTAAAGGAAGTTGAAAAACATATAAAGCCAGGAGTTACTACGAATTACTTAAATGATATTGCTGAGAGAGTTATAAAGGAAAATGGTGCAAAACCATCATTTTATGGCGAGCCATGTCCATATCCAGGTGGTAAGGATTACAAGCACGCACTTTGTTTATCTGTAAACGATGAGATTATTCATGGAATTCCATCAGATAGAGTTCTAAACGAAGGTGATATTGTGTGCGTTGATTTAGGTGTATACAAAAATGGATTTCATAGTGATGCTGGAAGAACTTTTGGTGTAGGAAAGATTTCTAAAGAGGCACAGGACTTGATAAATGTGGCTAAAGAGGCTTTCTTTGAAGGAATTAATTATGCAAAAGAAGGCTGTAGAGTAGGGGATATTTCAAATGCTATAGAAAATTATGTATATTCAAAAGGCTATACGCTTTTAGAAGAGTATCAAGGACATGGAATAGGACGTGAGATGCATGAAGACCCAGGTATTCCAAATATTGGAAAAAAAGGAACAGGTCCTAGACTTCAAAATAACATGGCTATAGCTGTAGAACCTATGGTATGTTTAGGTTCCAATGATGTTTATGTAAAGAAAGATAAATGGACAATTGCAACTGTTGATGGGAAGATAACTAGCTATTATGAAAATACATTAGTTATAACTGAAAATGGACCAGAAATCCTTACACTAGATTAATATAGTGTAATAGTCAGTATAGATAAATATAAAATCTATACTGATTTTTGTTTTTTACATTTTATAATTTTTTTCTTTCTTTCCTTAGACAAATAATTTGAAATATTAAGCATTAAGTGATATAATAATTACATATTCGATATGAGCTTTTTTGACAGTTCAAAGGAGGTATTATTATGCGTAAGATGTTAATTAGTGCGCTGCAGAAAAAAATGGGGGCAGGTTCCGATTCGTTTTTGGTACTCATATACCAGTTCAAAAGGCAGTACCCATTACATCGTGAGCTAGCAAACAGAATTACTGAAACAGAAAAACTAATTGGAAGTGCAAATGAGCCGAATAAACAAGAAATAATTTCCTTAGTTCATGAAATAGAAAGTATTTAATATGAATAAAAAGTTCCAGATTTTTTTCTGGAACTTTTTGCTTTATAACTATTGCTAAAAACACTAATTAAAGCTATAATTTATATATAATTAGAGGAAGAGAAAAGATGATAGTTGGTATTTGTATAGTATTATTAATTTTTGTTTTACTTTTTTTAATAGGTAATTTATTCTATGCTTTATCATTAAATCCAAAAATAGATAAGTCAGTTATATTTGGTAAAAAAGAAAAAACAAAAAAGGAAATAGAAAGTGAAAAAAAGGCTAGTGAGTGGATTCAAAATAATGCAACAGATGAGTATATAACAAGCAGTCATAATGGAAAGCTCAAACTTCATGCATCAGTTATTAAAAATAAAGAAGCGTCTACAGTGTGGACAGTAGTTATACATGGGTATATGAGTAGTAACTTATCCATTACAGAGTTTGCTGAGCATTTTCTTAAGCTAGGATATAACGTAATAATGCCTGACCTTCGTGGACATGGAAAATCAGAAGGAAAATATATAGGTATGGGGTATCATGAAAGACTTGATGTCATAGACTGGATTAACTATATTTTAGGTAAGAATAAAGAAGCAAAAATAGTCATATTTGGCATTTCTATGGGAGCTGCAACTACGATGCTTACTATTGGAGAAAAACTCCCTAAGAACGTAAAACTTGCAATTTGTGACTGTGGCTATACATCTGCATGGGATGAATTTAAATATCAACTAAAAAGATTATACAAGTTGCCTGCATTTCCAGTTCTTTACTTTTCAAATTTTGCATGTAGAATTTGGGCAAAATATTCATTTAAAGATGCATCTCCAATTTTGGCTATAACAAAGTCAGTAACGCCAACACTATTTATACATGGAAGCAAAGATACATTTGTACCTTTTGAAATGCAAGACATACTATATAATGCTTGCAGTTCAAAAAAAGAAAAATTAGTAATTGAAGGAGCAGAGCATGCTGAATCTCACAAAATAAATAGTGAGTTATATTTTAGAAAAATAGATGAATTTGTAAATAAATATATAGATGGAGGAGAAAATGATAATTAATACTGGTATGAGGACAGATATACCTGCCTTTTACTCAAAGTGGTTACTAAAAAGAATAGAAGAAGGTTTTGTATATGTGAGAAATCCATATAACAGAAATCAAATAACAAGATATGAGTTAAATCCTGAGGTAGTTGACTGTTTAGCTTTTTGCACTAAAAATCCACACCCTTTAATAGAGCATTTAGAAGAGCTAGATAAATTCAGGCAATTTTGGTTTGTAACGATAACGCCATATTTTAAAGACATAGAACCAAATGTACCAGACAAAAAAATGGTAATTGAAGATTTTAAAATGCTATCAAAACATCTTGGTAAAAATGCAGTAGCACTTAGATATGACCCAATAATTATAACTGAAAAATATACAGTGGATTATCATATAGAGTGTTTTGATAGGCTTTTAAGTCAGCTTGAAGGTTATACTGAAGACTGTACAATCAGTTTTGTAGATATTTTTAAGAAAGTAGAAAAAAATGCACCTGAATTTAGAGAAGTAACAGATGAGGAGCAAATAGAAATCGCAAAAGCTTTTAAAGAAATAGGTGATAAATACTCAGTGACAGTTCATGCATGTTGTGAAAAAGAGTCTTTAAAAGATTATGGAATAGATATATCAGGGTGTATGAGCAAGGAGATAGTAGAAAAAGCAATTGGTGAAAAATTAAATGTACCTAAAATCACATCTAAAAGAGAAGGCTGCAACTGCCTTATGGGTAATGATATCCGGAATGTACAACACGTGCAAGCATTTTTGCAAATATTGCTATGCTAACTCAAATAAAGCACAGGTAAAGTTAAACTGTCTGAAGCATGACGAAACCTCACCACTGATTATAGGAAATGTGGAAAAAGAGGATAAAATAACAAATACTTCTCAAGAAAGCTATATAATGCAAAACGAGCAAATCAGCATGTTTTAAGCTTTATAATCCTTCTTCAAGCACAAACTATTTACTGGGCATTTGTCACATTTAGGTTTCCTTGCATCACACATATTTCTACCATGCCAAACTAAGATATGATTAATTCTACTATGATACTTTTTGTCAATAATTTTGATTAGTTCCTTTTCTTGAAGAAGAGGAACTTTTGAATTAGTCAGTCCCATTCTATATGTAGTCCTTGAAACATGAGTATCTACAGCAATACCTTCAACTTTCCCAAAACACTCTTGAAGTATAATATTAGCGCTTTTTCTTCCTATTCCATTTAAAGAAGTAAGGCTATCCATAGTATCTGGAATTTTAGAATAGAAATCTTTTTCTAACTTTTTAGCCATAAGTGATATATTTTTTGCTTTGTTTTTATAAAATCCACATGGCTTTACAATTCTTTCAATATCTTCGACATCAGCACTAGCTAGAGCCTCTACAGTTGGATATTTTTTTAAAAGAATAGGAGCAATAACATTTACTCTTTTGTCAGTGCACTGGGCGGCTAAGATCAAAGATACAGTAAGAGAAAGAGGACTTTCATACTCAAGTCCGCACTTTGCTTCAGGATAATACTCATCTAAAATCTCCACTATTTTATTAATATTTTCTTTAGAATTTAATTTTTTCATAATATATATTCACTTCTTTCTAAAATATAACATATTATATACTAAATATATTATATATATATTTGAAATATATGTCAAGAAAGGAGATTTTAAGTGTTTGTAGGTGTTTTTAGAAAAACAGTAGGTTTGGTACTTTTAGCACTAGGTGTTGGAATTATTCTGTCACTTATACTGCCATTTTGGGGCTGGATTATGCTAGTCGCAGCTGCACTAATCTTGCTTGGAATCTCTTGGTTCTTGTGCTAAGAATATAAAGGAGAGAAATATATGAAAATAGTAGTATATAAGCCAGGAAAATTTATGAGATTCATTTTTAAATCATTATTCAAGGTATATTAAATTTTGTTATACATACAAAGCTTACTTAAGTTATAAATGCTTAAGTAAGTTTCTTTTTTAATATAGATTTACATAAAAACAGCAATTGAGCTTGAAATTCATAGTTTGGTATGATATAATAACGCTTGAGTTTTAAACCTTATTCTTTACTCAAGTAGTAAAGAATATACTATTTAGGAGGAATTTTTACTATGTTTAGTCAGAAAAATGCTATAGTAGTAGTAAATGAGGAAACAGGAAAGGTAAGTGTATATGACGAAGTAACTAAAGCTGATACTAAGGAGTTTGATGATAGGTATATCATAAGGCTGAATAAAAAATATGGTTTAATTGACGATAAGGGAAATGATATTACAGGGCTTAAGTATGATAAGATTAAAAAACGCTCATTTGGTGGATATTTTATCGTAACTGTTGGGGGCAAAAATGGCTTAATAGATAGAACCGGAAAAGAAATAGGAAGCATAAAGTATGATGATGTAGAATTTTTTAACTGCGAAAGAGCAAAAGTAAAGTTAAACGGAAAGTATGGCTATATAACTACTGATGGCGTTGAAATAATAAAGCCGGTATATGAAGAGGCATCAGATGTATATAACGATGGCGTAGCTGTAGTAAAACTTGGGGGAAAGTACGGAGTAATTGATAAGGACGGAAACGTTATTTTGTGTTTTGAATATGATGATATAGACACTGATTATAGAGGAGTCTATACAGTAAAAAAAGGAAATCGTTATGCAATTTTAGACGGCAAGGGAAGGCAAATATGCGATTTCAAGTACAGATATATAAGAGTCCTTACCTTACTTAATGACTCTCCTTTCTTAGCTATAGTAGGGAGTAAAGGCGTGTATGGCATTATTGATAAAGAAGGTAAAGAAGTTATACCAGTAGAATGTGATAGTTTTCATGATATACACAAATACTTCGTAATTGTAGAAAAAGAAGGTATGTGGGGAATTATGGATAGCAGTGGAAGAACTATTGTAGATTTTGAGTGGGATCATATAAGAGACTTTGACAGGCGTGGCTATGCTGAACTTATAAAGTATAACAAAG
>JAFVCY010000052.1 GCA_017478805.1 Clostridia bacterium | reverse complement strand
TATAGCAGTCCCCTCTAGATACTGCATATTTATATCCATATTTACTAATTGATGTAATATGAGTATCTGCAAGATTTCCATAGAAGTCATAAATATTCTTTTTTTTACATTCATCACTTGCACCTGCTGAAAGTAGCATTTGACCATTTTTTTCCATATTCTTAGCATATTCATAATTTTTTCCATTATCTAGTGAATAATATCCAGAAAAGTAGAATTTTTTCCTTTCAATATTATAAACATCAGTGTTGTAATCATTTATAGTTATAAATGAAGAAACTCTCATTTCTGATTCAGTGTCTAACATTTCAGTACTAAAATAGGGATTTTCAGGATACATATTTTTAGCATTATAATAAGCATTATTTACATCTATATAGTTCCATGGGGTTGCACCTTTTTTACTAACTGGCACTCCTTTAATATTATTAGTTTCCTCAGATATGTTGTTTTTTAAATCTGATAATTCCTCTGGAAGACCAGCCTCATATCTTGAAATATAAAATCCGGAATATTTGTAGATTTGTTCTTTTGTAGTTTTATAACCTTTAGTATTACTATCATATGGAATCCAAACAAATTGATTACCTATATCATCTTCAATGACTAGTCCATCATTCCAACCTTTAATAGTTGAGTCTTCTGCTAACTCCCAACTTGCAGTATCTGTTTCTACTTTATGAAAACCATAAGGCACAACAGGATTTGTTGAGTCACATACTACTTCAATATTAGAAGTGTCCAAATGTGGTACATCATATGTATTACTTTTAGACTTTTTACTTAGTATTTTTTTTGAAAGGAAATGATGCCCGAAAATAAGTTGAAAGTATGAAAATTATAATAAATGCTATAACTACTGCTATTACTAATATTTTTTTTTTGCTCATTTTCATATTTTACACTCCTTTTAATTTGGAAAGTAATAATCTATCCATTCTCCTGTTTCTGCATTTTTTATTTTGTTATTCTCAAGGTCATATTCATATATTAAATTGTCTAAGACTTGATACTTATCAAAATTTTTATTTAGACTCATATAAACAAGATATGATTTACCCATTTCAATAGGTGGCATACTCATAGTAAAACTATCCATTACTTCAACATACGTAGTATCTTTATACTCATCAGTCATTTTATCATATCCACCTTTTACTATTTCTTCAGGAAAGCATGCTTTAACATAGTCTGCTAAAGATATTATACCACCATGATACATCATTTCAAAGCTTTCTTCGTTAATTTCTCCTTTATACATTTTTTCTAAAGAAACTTCTGATACAGTCATTGGTGACTGAATATATGAATCTTGTTTTTCACAGTAATTTGTATAATACAGCACTTTATTTATTGTTACAACTGCTATAAATGGTGTTTCTTCATTTACCATAGTAAGGCCAATTGGAGAAACAAACTGATACATGCTACTACTTGCCGTACCTGTAAGCCCTACTTTAAATGATGCTGTTGGAAGCTCCTCTGCATATTGAGGTACATTTATCTCGATATTTTCGTTTTCTTTATCAATATTTGCAATTATTTTTTCATTTTTACTGCTTAAAAATATATAAATTGATGTTCCCATAGTAGCTATCAGCAAAGTTAAACCAGCAACATACTTTAGCATTTTTCTATTACTATTTCTTTTATTTTTATGCAATATAGAAAAAGCTTCTTCAAATATATCTTTTGATATTTCCGATTCTTGATATATTCTTCTTATGTATTCATCTACATTATTTTCCTTCACTTGTTTCTTCCCACCTTTCTATAAATTTACCTATTCTCTCTCTACATCTTTTAAGTCTACTTTTAATTGTATTTTCATTAATATTTATTATTTTTGCTATTTCAGCAGTCGAATAACCACTACTATAATATAGTGTAAAAATAAGCCTATCTTCACTATTTAACATATTAATTAAATATGAAAAATCTATTTTACTATTAACGTTAAATATTTCTCCTTCAGCATTATTAGTTTCCAATACTTCTTCACTATACTCTGTAAAACTGACATTTTTCTTTCTTCTATAATAATCGTTGCAGTTATTTATTAAAAGTTTTATTACCCATTTTTCAAATTTTGAAATATCTTTGAGTTTCTTTATAGACTTATAACATTCAAGAATTGTTTCTTGAATAACTTCCTTTATATCTTCTTCATATTTAAGTTTTGATTTAGCGATATAATACATCTTTTTATTTATAGCATTTATACACCTGATAAAGGCTTCTTTATCACCATTTTTTGCTTTTTCAACTAGCTCGTCCATTTTTTCCTCCTTCTCTATCTACTAATAAAGACGTTAAAATATACAAATCGGTTGCATAATATGTAAAAAATAATCTCAGTTTATAATAAAATTATAGAAAAAAATTTATTTCTATTGGAAGGCATAGAAATAATAAGAAAATGAGAGACACAAAATATTATTTGAATCTCTCATTTCATTACTTTTAACTACCTATTGGCTCAAATGAATAGTTGTCTGTAGAATAGGATACATCCACGCCTTCAAATCTCGAGCAATTATCAATCCTATTTTTAAAAAAATTTATAGAATCAATATTTTCAATCTCACTATTTAGGAATTTAAAAACTCCTTTTGCATTTGATAAATTTGGAACATACCTCTTATTTCTTACAGTACCTATTACTTCACCTTTATACTTTACAACAAAGTTTTCCATAAAATCCACCTTCCTAATCTGGTTAATTTATTTTAATTCGTGCCTATCTATTATACCACAACTGCTTTTTTATGTCAAGTTAATATCATCCATACACATAACTCTATCGATATTTTTTCTTCTATACTCAAATGAATATTTTGCTACTAATTTCACACTTTCAGGGATTTTAGCTTCTATCCTATCTTCTACAGACTGCAAAGCACTGTCAATATTTAATGTATCATATAAAAACATCATATAGTCATATACTTCATCTACTTCACAATAATCTTCCAAAGTATCACGCCATATTTGACTATTTGTTCGCTGTTCATCTAACACATTTGCTATTTTAGGTGCAATAATATCAGTTGCTTCCCTCATAGCTCTCATATTTCCTGCTAAAGCATCTAAAGTACTCTCATCCATATCCAGTAGAAGACTATTTTCATTATCGTATATAGGTGCAAAATCTATTGCCACTTGCTCTCCATCATTTTTTACTCTAAAAGAAATATTTTCTGTATGCCTATCTGAATGTGCAATAAATAGATCAAAAACCATACGTTTTTGAAAATTGATTAACATTTTTCTAATTTGTTGTTTTGTAAGTCCTTCATTTTTCAAAAATTCCATCATGTTCTCTTGTAAAGCAATAACATCAGTTTTTTCAAAGTCGAATTCACTTTCCGTATTCATGCCAATTAATGATTCTAAACTATACATTTCCTCATTTTCTTTTAAGCAATATTCAGATAAAACCCCATACTTTCCATCCTTCTTATACAAATCGTAATGTGCAGCCTCAATTCCTGCCTGCTTTGCTAGTTCTTCTACAATTAATTCTGCATATACAGTAGCGTTTCTTTCTTCATCTAGAATATTTTCTTCTTTTAAAAGAAATACTCTTCCATCGCCAAATTTTACCCAATTCTTTTCTCTATCCGGCATTCCAACTTTTTCTCTTGAATTAGGATTATAGTTTATTTCAACTAATGAAAGGTCTATATAACCATTACTATCCCTATTGTTATTTGAAATACTACTAAAATTTTCATTTATATCACTTGTTACTAACATACCACACCTCTATAATATTATATACTACAATTTTTTTGCTTTGTCAATTACTAAATTGGTAAAAGAATATTTTTTTGACTATATATAGATTAATGCTGAGATTATTTTGTAACAACCTCAACATCAATCTATATATAAAATACTATTATTCCAAGAATTATTAAAGAGTTTCCTATTACCTTTTTAGTAGTAATTTTTTCTTTCAGAAATATTCTACTTAGTATCATTATGAATATATAACCAAATGCCTCTATTATTGGTCCATTTTTGTAGTCTAGACCTCTAAACCCAAGTATAGAGAATATAGTTGAAGCAAACATCATACCATATCCAACTATTACTTTAAGATTCAAGTACTCCTTTATTTTAGAAGAATGCTCTTCTTTCGCACTTTTTTTAAGTAGTATTTGCGAACATGCTGCAATAAAAACAGACGATAAAAGAAGCAAAACATATTTATTTATCATCGCTATTCACTATAATTGTACCTATAATTACAATTATTACTCCTATCACATTTTTTATTGATATATCTTCACTGAAAAAAACTATTGCCCAAACTATAGACCAAAGAAGTCCCATAGCCTTATTTGCATACGCAACAGATATATCAAATTTCTTTATTATCTGCTGCCATAAAATTGCATATATTCCAAGTATTAATATTTCTAAACCATAGAAAAATACAAACTCTATACTTAAAAATTCTTTTGAGGATGCAGTTTTTGCAAGAACTGTTGAAAGCGTATAAAACGCAATTATTGCTTGCAGAATAATAATGTTTTTTATTAAATTTTTCTTATTCTTTTTATCCTCTTTTGTTATTTCTAACTGATTATTCTCCGTCATTAAACAACCACCCTATTTCATCTAAAGTATCTGCCTTTAAGTTATAAAAGCCAAATCTAGTAGAGCTATCAACTACCTCATGAATATTTACATCCTCTATCTCACTTGCTCTAGATATAAGGTCATTATGGAATTCTAGCATTTTTTCATAGTTTTCTCTATCACTTTGATTAAGTATAAACTTTACTGCTGCAATTTTAGGTTCACTCTTTATCTCAAATTTAGGCTCTATGCCCATACAAACATCAATAACCATTTTTAAATAGTCTAGTCCTGTTGAAATCTCCACTAAATCCGAACCGATACAGTCTCCTCCCATTCTAGCTCCAATCTCAATAATACGAACCTCGCCACTTTCAGTTATTTTAAACTCTGAATGTGTAGCACTATTTGTAATTTCTAAAGCATTAAGTGCTTTTTCAAGTTCTAAGTATATTTTTCCTTTTGTCTCATCTGTTAAGCCCGATGGCTCTATATGACCAGTTTCTATAAAATTTGGACTTCCCGTTGTTAGTTTCTTAGTTATAGTAAGAAATTTATGTTTTCCGTTAAAGCTTATTCCCTCTGCACTATATTCTTTTCCGTCTATATACTCTTCAACAATTGCTCTTTTTTCAAAAGAACTATCTATTGCTCTTATTACTGCATCTTTAAGCTCTACTATATTCATTACTTTAGTTATTGCTCTACTTCCAGACCTATCTGTAGGCTTTACAATAAGAGGGTAATTCATATCTATATCATCTATTTCTTCTAAACTTGAAACTGCTTTAAAATTAACAGTTGGCACGCCAAAGTTCTTTAAAGCTTTTCTCATTTCATATTTATTTGTTGACTTTTTATTACACTCTATAGTGTTTCCAACAAGTCCCATTTTACTTGCTACATAATTTACAGTAACTGTTGCAAGATCAGATGCTATAGTAGTTATTCCGTCTATACCTATTTCTATACATTTTTCTAAAATCTTCTCTTTTTCTATTATGCTTATAGGATAGAAAAAGTCTGCTGTTTTTTCTCCTATAGAGCCATCTTGCCATGCAAACACATGAGTTTCATATCCTAGCTCCTTTGCCTTTAATATAAGTGGATTTTGAAAATCGTTTGCACCAATTATAGCTATTTTCTTCATTTTACTCACCTTTATTTGTTATAAAAAACTCTTTTATTAATCTTACTACTTTCTCTCTGTCTTCTTTAGTAATTCCATAGTACATTGGAAGTCTAAGAAGTCTTTCACTTTCCTTTGTAGTATACCTATCTTCGCCACAGAATCTGCCATACTTTATACCTGCAGGTGCTGTGTGAAGTGGAACATAATGAAATACTGCTTGAACTTCATTTTCTTTTAAATACTGAATAAGCTTTGTTCTTTCTTCTAAATCTTTTACTTTTATATAATACATATGAGCATTATGCGTGCACTCTTTTGGAATATATGGTCTTGTTATATATCCATCTATTTCTAATTGCTTTAGACTTTCATTATAATAATTCCAAGTCTCTAATCTATTATCATTTATTTTATCTGCTTCTTCTAACTGCCCCCATAAATATGCGGCATTTAGTTCACTTGGAAGATATGAAGAACCATGCTCTATCCATGTATATTTATCAACTTGTCCTCTATAAAATTTACTTCTATTAGTTCCTTTTTCTCTTATTATTTCAGCCATTTCAAGAAATCTATCATCTCTAAGTACTATGGCGCCACCTTCTCCCATACTATAATTTTTAGTTTCATGGAAGCTATAACAGCCTATATCACCTATTGTGCCTAGGAATCTGTCTTTATACTTTGCCATAACTCCTTGTGCTGCATCTTCTATAACTAGAAGATTATGCCTTTTTGCAATTTCAAGTATCTTGTCCATTTCACAGCCTACACCTGCATAATGCACAGGTACTATAGCCTTTGTTTTTTCTGTTATAGCAGCTTCTATAAGATTCTCATCTATATTCATAGTATCTGGCCTTATATCAACAAAAACTATCTTTGCGCCTCTTAATACAAATGCATTTGCAGTAGATACAAATGTAAATGCTGGCATTATTACTTCATCGCCTGGCTCTATACCTGCTAGAATTGCTGCCATTTCTAGTGATGATGAACAAGATGTAGTAAGAAGTACTCTATTTACTGAAAACTTTTCCTCCATCCATTTGCTACATTTTTTTGTAAACTGACCATCTCCACAAATTGCATGACTGTTTATTGCTTCTTTTATATATTTTTCTTCTGTTCCAATATATGGTGGAACATTAAAATCTATCATTTTCCTCTCCTCTTTAACACTTCTTTAAATATATACACTGATTAGTTTTATCATACAAATTATAAACAATATAACATAAACTGAAATTAGTGATATTTGTATTTTTTTTCTAACTTTCTCTTTTGTAAACCTTGATATAATATAGTCTATACCTAAAACTATAAAATACATAAGTGGTATTAAAGCTGGCATTACATATCTTCCTTGTGGCTGGAAGTCGCTTGCATACGAATAATACAAGCTTAGGATTATAGGCACAATTATATTTATTCCAAATATGATATTTAATAGAGTATTATCTATGTTTTCTTTCATATTCTTGGTATTAATGAATCTAAATACAGCACCTACTATTCCTAACAAAAAAAGTAAAATATACACTATATATACAAATCTATGCATATTTATTGACATATATCCAAATACTGCTATAAAGCTCTTGATAGTTAGCCAAAGCCATTTTCTTTCAAAAATCATAGTTATTATGGATATATTCTCTTTTTCTGGTGTTACTAAATTTGATGGCTTTAAATCTTCACGTGCATACATTTCTGCACATTCATCTGAAGATCTAAGTCCTAAAAAGTCACCATCATATAAACTAGCGTTTCTTATAAACCACCATGCACATATAAGCATAGTAACTAATGATATAATAATTCCTTTAGTTATAAACTTCTTTATCGGCACTTTATGCAACATAGAATATGTAACATATATTATTACGCTAGTTAATATGTAACCATATGCATTGTAGTATGAAAGAAAGCATATTCCAAGCCCAAAAGCCAGCATGATGCAAGTTTTTAAGCTAAATTTATCTTCTAAACTTCTTAAATACGCATAAACTATTATACTTATTGACATCAGTGCAAGTGAATCATTATTTATGTACGTACCAATGAAAGTCATTTGTGGAAGTATTGTTACAAATAGTATAAATATCCACTTTAGGAATAAATTATCTTTAAAAAGTTTACCTCCAATCTTTATAACAAATACTGTCATAATAGTATAGCATATTACACTTACTAGCCTTACTGCTACATAAAAAGCATGCGCGTTTAATGTAAATAAGCTTGTTATCTTTATAAATACTGCACCTATCATATATGAAAGTATTGGTGTAAATGCATACGATGTTCCCCATATTTTTTCTCTTACTGCTTCATCTGTACCATGTGGTAATGTTCCATTTTCAGCTATGTACTTACTTATACTTATTTTCATTTCTTCATCTGGTCCTGAATTTTCCGGTTGAATAATAGCTATAAAAAGCGAGATAAACGCTATTAATATCACATAAATTATAGATATATTTTTTTCTTTTAATCTAATTTTCACTAATTATCACATAAATATTTTACTTCTAATTACGCAAAATGTCAATTTTTTTTGTCACAATTATGTACAAAGTTAAAAAATATGTTATAATATAAAGAAAAAAGGAGTGCACTTAAATGAAAAAATTATCAATTGTTGTACCTGTATATTATAACGAGGAAAATCTTCTTTCGCTTTATGCAGATATGAAGGAAAAAGTACTTTCTAAACTTCCCGAATATAACGTGGATTATGAAATAATATTTGTAGATGATGGTTCAAAGGATAAGTCATATAGTGTGATGCAAGAGCTTGCTAAACTTGATAGTAAAATTATACTTTTAAAACTTTCTAGAAATTTTGGAGAACACGCTGCAATTCTTGCAGGTCTTTCTAGATGCACAGGTGATTTTGCAGTAAGAAAGGCTGCTGACCTTCAAGAGCCTTCTACATTAATCATTGATATGTTAGAGAAATATTTAGAGGGAAATAAAGTTGTTATTGCTACAAGAGCAGAAAGGCAAGAACCTTTTATCCAGCGCTCGCTTTCTTCCCTTTATGCTACTATTATGAGGAAGATAGCGCTTCCTAATATGCCAAAAGGTGGATTTGATAGTTTCTTAATTGATAGACAAGTTATAGATACTCTAGTTAATATGAAAGAAAAAAATACATCTCTCATGAGTCAAATTTTGTGGAGTGGCTTTAAAACAGGAAGCGTTCCATATACTAGACTTAAAAGAACTGCTGGAAAATCAAGATGGACATTTTCAAAAAAGATAAAACTTGCTATTGATTCAGTACTTGGCTTTTCATACTTTCCAATTAGATTTATAACTTTTTTAGGATTTGTATTTTCCTTTGCTTCACTTATTGCACTTATAGTTACGATTATAAGGAGAGTAACTGGTGCAATAGATGTTGAGGGATACTCTTCACTACTCATTGTTATGCTATTTGGATTTGGAATCGTCATGTTCTCTTTAGGAATACTTGGAGAATACATGTGGAGAATGTTTGATGCAACTAGAAATAGGCCACCATTTATCATTGATGAGCAAGATGATGAGAAAAAAGATATAAAATAGAAATAAGTCCAAGTTGTTAAATATCTATTAACAATTTGGACTATTTATAATACCTAATTATTTTCTTCTGACTTCAAGCTATCTAAATCTAAGATACTTTTATCTATTTCTTCCCACTCACCAGTTTCAACATTTTTTACCATACCTGTTTCCATATCATATTCAACAAAGCCATATGTACCAAAACTTAAATATCCTTCAAAGTTATAGTCATCTTTTCTTAAACATACCAAATATGTTTTTCCAACTTCAGGTTTTGCCTGCATAAGTGAATTTTTAGTTACAACTTCAACATATGAATTCTTCTTTTCTTCTTCTGACATTTTTACTCCATATGTTTCCTTTTTTGAAACACTATTTAAACTTTTTTCAAAATCATATTCTGAAATAATACCACCTTTTATATATATATTACTAAAATTATTAACTCCTCCCATTATTAACTTAATAACAGATACTTTTAACTTTGTTACTGGTTCTAATAAATAAACATTCTGTATTTTACTATAATTTGTATACTCTAATATATTATCTAGTTCAACAATTGAAATTACATCAGGCTTAAATTCAGAATATAATTGTAATTCAGAGTCATTCGACAAATTAACCACTCTACTTGCAACAGGAAGGACTACATTTTCATTACCTACATTATCCTTTTGATTTATATTATCATTTGCAATAATAGAACTCTCTTGCTCTAATTTAGTACTATTTTTCTTTGTAGTAGTAAAATATATAACAGAGGTTAGAATTAAAACAATAGACAAACTTGCTACTAGCTTTAATACATTGTTTCTCTTCTTTAGCTTTCTTTTTCTTGCTTCCTCTATAATATTCTTCCCAATACCATCCGGTACATTTATCTCGTTATATTTCTTTTTCATAATTTTATCAAATTCATCCATTACTTTTTTCCTCCTTATCATATATCTTTTTCATAGTTTCTTTTGCTCTTTTTATCTTGCTTTTAACAGTATTTTCATTTAAGTTAAGTATATTGCCTATCTCTTTAGTTGTATACTCATCTGTGTAATACATAGCAATTATAGTTCTATCTTCAATGTCTAACGAAGATATAATTGAAAAGAAATCTAGACTACTATTAACTGCATTTTCTTCTTCCTTTTCTGATAAATAATATTCTGCATTAATATCTTCGTATGAGCAGTTATTGCGCTTTTTCTTAATAATCTTGTTACATTCATTAATGAGTATCTTTGTAGCCCATGCTTCAAATTTACTATCATCCTTTAATGTAGATATTTCATCGTATACTTTAATTAATGCTTCTTGCATAGCATCTTCTACATCTGCATCTACTTTTAACCTAGCTTTAGCTATAACGTATAGCCTCTTCTTAATGCCATTTACTAGTATACTAAATGCAGAAACATCTCCTTTCTTAAACTTACACACAAATTCTTTCATAAATTCCTCCTTCCAAAATTTTACATATTTATACAATTATACCATAAAAATACGACATCTTAAACAAGACATCGTATTTTTATGTAACACTGCAAGTGTTTATTTGCTTAATTATTAAGCTTTATTTATTTTTTTAGCAAATCTCACAACATCTTCTTTAGAATTTATATCATTAATTACGCTTGCATCTTCAAGTTCCAAAAATCCGTCATCTGCAATTACGGTATATCCAGAATCTGAACAAGACTTGAGTGCAATTATATACTGCTGACCCACATCATATTCTTTCTTATGGTTTGAGATATACTGTATATATTTCCTCTCTTGTTCACTTTCTGAAAGACTGGTAAGTCCCATTTTTTCTGCTCTTTCGGTAAGGTTAGGATTACCGTATATGAAGTCTTTGACAGAAACGCTGCCACCAGCTACGTAGAAGTTTATTGCATCATCATTTACCTCTCCTTTTATGACCTTGTCTACTTTAAGCTGAGAAGGAGTATACGGGAAAGGTGAAAGCTCTGACATTGTAGCATCATACTTTTCTGTCACTGTCCCTATTACCACCAAGTCAGCATAATCATATAACTCTCCTGTATCTTCCATGTCGATTATTGTGTCTCCATCTCCAAATGCGATGGTTGCGTATATATTATCTTCTGAAATGTTTTCTTCATTTACAGAAGCATTAGAAACTCCAGCAAAAGTTACAGCAGATACCAAAGCAAGTGAGGCTACTATTGTCGCACCTATTACAGCATTTTTTTTCATGACTTTACCTCCATTAATACATAGCATTAATTCCGTAGTGATCTGCAAGACCAGGTTTGTATACTACTCTGCCATATCCTAGCTGACACATAATGCTATTTATATTATCGTTATTATGTGCAAGGCCAAATACATGTCCCATTTCATGGCATATGACACCTTGTTTGGTTACATCCGCAAGAGCCGGAAAAAGCGATGGATATGTATTCAAATATACTTCACCATAATCCCAAAAACTTGTTGTCGGGTCTACTATTATATGTCCTTCTGTTCGTACATCAACATAAAATGTACAAGCAGTATAACCTGCTTGAAGTCCATCATTTTGAGCATATATGTCCATATTGGAAGCATTGAAGTTTGTTGTTTGGTACATGTATATGGGGTTATCCCCATAACCTGTATACATCCATGAATATGCAGCAGCGCCTATAAGTGAAGTGTATGAAGATGCACTGTCTGTTATGTAGTAGTCAACAGCTCCTACCCCTTCTGCTAAGTAATACTGACTTGTTCTTGGGGTTACATCTGCAGCCGAAGCAGATACACATGTAGCAGAGATGAGGCTAGC
>JAFVCY010000051.1 GCA_017478805.1 Clostridia bacterium | reverse complement strand
TGTTACAATACTTGTAATTGTTGGAGCTGTAGTATCTACTGCAGTAGTTGCTGAGTCACTATCTACATTTTCATTTCCAGCTGAGTCTACAAATGCTCCTGCCTCTACTTCTAGTGTATGTGTTTCATTTCCATTTACGTTTGTTACTTCTATTGTAACTGTGTTTCCTGATATGCTTGGCGTACCTTTAGTTCCACTTGTAACTGTAATTTTACTTCCATCATTTACTACTACATTTTCACTCATTGTTATAACGTAAGTTATTGTTGTACTATTTGTTGGATTACTATTTGTAGTAGTTATTGATGTAATTGTAGGTAACGTTCTATCTATTGTTATTGTTTTAGAAGCTACTTCGTTTTCATTTTCTGCTACATCTGTACATGCTCCTGTAGCTACTGTTACTGTTTGAGTAGTACTTCCTGTGTTTGTTACAACTAGTGTATATTCTGTGTCTGAATTCTTTGTAAATAATCCTTTACTTCCGTTTGTTACTGTTACGCTGTCTTCTGTAAATCCTACTACTTTTTCACTCCACGAGAATGTATATGTTACAGATGCCGCATTTGTTGTGTCTGGTTTATTTGCTGTTATTGTACATGTAGGAGCTACTATATCTAGTAATACTTCTACGTCATATGTAGCGCTCTTTTCTGTATAATAATCGTTTGCGTTTGCTGTTACTGTTATTGTTGCTGTTCCTGCTTTACGTTTTGATGTAACTGTTAGTACATTTCCTTCTACTGTTCCTGTTGCTACTGTACTATCTGCAGATGTTACTGTTATTTCTGCATTATTTGGATTTGTAACTGATACTGTAGCTGTATTTGGGTAGCTTATTGTACCGTTTGTTTCTCCAAGTGTTATACTTCCTTCTGCTTTTGCTACATTTAATGTATAACTTGCTGTTGTTGCTTGGTATGTATAGTTTGTTCCATCTGTAACTGTTGCTGTAATAGTTGTAGTTCCTGGTTTTACTATACTTACTTCTCCATTTTCATTTACTGTTGCAACTCCAGTATTTGAAGATGTGTAAGTTACATTTCCATCTCCTGTTTTTGTTAGAGTATTAGTAAAGCTTGTATCTCCATATGTTTTGTTTATGCTTTGACTTGCGTATGATATACTTCCATTTGCTTTTGTTATATTTATTCTGCTACTTCCTCTAACTGGTGTATATCCACTTGCGGTTATTTCAAAGTATACATTTTGAGTGCCTGGATTTGTAAGGGTTGGAGCTGAAGATAAGTTATAGGTTCCTTCCTGCGTTCCATACATTACTGTATATCCACTTGCTGGGTCTGTTACGTTTAATGTTATACTATGTGGATTTGTATCATATGGACCAGTATAGTCACTTGACGAATATGATATTGTCTTTTCATTTGCGCTTACAAATACCCCATAGCTTGCTGTTTTTGTCTCATATTCGTATTGCTCTCCATCTGCAACTGTTGCAGTTATAGTAGTTGTCCCTTCATTTACTATTGTTACTTCTCCTAAGCTTGATACTGTTGCAACTCCAGTATTTGAACTTGAATATGTAACTGTTCCATCTCCAGTTTTTGTTAGTGGGTTAGTAAAGTTTGCATCTCCTACTTTTTTACTATAGTTCTTTACTGCAAACTCTATTTTTCCTTTTTTCTTTGTAGTAGGTGTTTCAGGCTCGTTTGGATCATCTTCTCCACCAGGTTTAACTGTTACTCCTTGTGACTCTCTTGCCCACGTTATTTCGTTTTCATCTGTTCCTACATAGACTAAGCTTCCACCTTCTATTTTTATCTTATCTATATCAGAATCTTTTACTGATGGTATTATTGTCTTTAGTTCCTGGCCTTCTGCATAAATATCTTCTTTTTCTATGTAGTTACCACTTGCTATTTGCCTTGCTACATAAGTATTTAGTTCAGTTTGGTACTCAGACAAATTATGTTTAAATACAGCCTTATTTGCATTATCTACTACATTTGTCTGATTCATAGAAAGAAGTACTGCTCCTGCTATTATCGATATAACTATTATAGTTATAACTAGTACTACTAAACTTACGCCGGTATTTTTGATTGTTTATTTTTTCTTTTATGTTTTCACTTTCATATTTGTTATAATTATTTAGTAATTGTAATTCTTTTCTTTTTTCCTTCTTTTTGCACACTATATTTTACCTCTTTTCTAGTAGTTTAGGTATAGCCTTAAATGTTGCAACTTCAAGGCTTTTCAAAACTACTAAAGCCATTTTACACTAAAAAAAAAAAAAGTTTCAAGTGACATAAATTGATTTTTATCATTTTTACGCAAAATATTTTTTACATCGAGTTTGTGTTACATAATAATAATGGTGTTATAGTAAACTATTTCATTGAAAATAATATATAGATTCGTGATATTTAAAATGTTACATTTTTATTACATTTTATATTTTTAGAGGTTACTATATCAAAAAAGAATGTACTTTAGAATATTTTTATGTACAATATTGTACATTCTTATATTCCCTTTTTTGTACATTCTTATTTTACCATTAACAATCTACCTATTATTTTTAGATTAAGAAAAAGAAAATATAGTGTATAAATCTTTATCTATACACTATACATTTTTTCATTTTGCTTGCAAAACATTAATTTTTGACTAACTACTATGCTAAAAATATAATGAAAAATTAAGAATTTGCATACAAATGCTACTTAACCTTTAATCATTTTAGCACTACCATCATTTTTAAATAGCTCTTTAAACTTCTCAACAAACGACTTTGGCCTGTTTAAATCCTCTATAGTTTCTATAGCATTTTGAAGCTTAACAGTAAGCTCAATAATTTTCTGGTTATTATCTGATAAATCTTCCTTAAGCCTCATATTTTCCTTAATTAATTTCTCATTTTGTTCATTAATGTAATTATAATTAGCAGCAAATGAAGTACCTGAAAGAGCGTCAAATACTTTACCATCTTTTACGAATAACTCCTCATCTTTTGCCTTTAAAGATTCAATTTCATTATTAACGCTCAAAATATCTTCATTTGAAAGTACGCTGTCAAACTCATTTTCAGCATAAGTTTCAAGTCCAACTATATTTTCATACACTTTATTTGCAATATCTAAGTCATAAAACAGTTCTCTTTGCCTTCCCATAGGTAAATTTTTACAGCAAAGAAGCATAGTTTTAGGCTTTCTTAAATTTAGCCTAAAAATCTCATAATCTTTAGTAGGTTTCTCATTAAAACTATCGATATGCTGGTTTTCAAAAAGCTTTTCTTTTGATTCATCACAATATCTTAAAACTTCTTTTTCATATTCACTTTCATCAAATTCTAGTGCTTTATTCATTTCACTCATATCTATCTTGTTATCATCTGACTGTGCAAAATACTGAGCTACCTCTAAAGAGAAATACTCACCTTTTTCAGTTTCAACGACCTCACCATCTACCACTGAATACTTTTTATTTAAAATATCACCTAATTCCAATGTTCTCATAAATATATCAATCTCCTATAATAATTATACCAACCTTTAAAAATTTATCAAGTAGCTATTTCAAATTCAGCACATAGCATTTTTGAATCAATTTGTTTAAGTAGTCTATATCTTCCATTTCCTAAATTATATACATTTCCAAGTACTACATTTTCCACAGCCTTCTTTCCAGGCTCTATAGTATAATCAGCCTGCACAAATTCTACCTCTAATTCGTATTTTAGCCAAATGCCATCAATATTTTTCTCAATCTCATAAACTGAATCATATGTAATACTTTCACTTTTGTTATTTACTATTTCAAAGGTTACAAACATATTATTTGCCTTTGTAACAGTAAAAGATATATCTTTATCTATGTTATATTCTTGATTTTCTGCCACATACATTTTAGGAGATTTTAGTAAATTAACTGATAGAATAACTATAAATATAGCTAGTAAAACTACTACTATAATCCCAAGTATCTTTTTATACACTACCCTTTATCTCCTTTCCTTAATTAATTTTATACTTAATTTACTGTCTTCCATTTTATTTTTTATTTACTTCTTCTTTTTTCTTTCTGCCTCTTTTTTTCTTTTCAGGTTCTACCGGCACTAGATTTGGAATCTTTTCCTCTTTTTTTGGCGAGCTTGTCTTTATACCAATGATAGCCTCTTTAATCTCATCTAACCTTTTCTTAATATTCTCAAGCTCATTTTCAGAGTTATAATGTTTAAGTTCAGATTTAACTAAATTTGTAACATTATCAATATCCTGTTTAAGGAAAGAAAGCTCTTCCAAAATATCAAATCTAGTACTGTTATACTTAACTTGTGATTCAAGAAGTTTTCCATCTAGTGTATATGTTTCTTCTAGTGCTGGAATAACAGAAACTATTCCAAATTTATCTAAAATTTCATTTTTTAGTGCAATTTGGCTTATATACTCACCATGAACTAAAAAGATATTTTTTGGTTTATTTTTCATTCTATCTATCCAAGTAATTAGTCCATTTTTATCTGCGTGTCCTGAAAAAGCATCTAAATACCTAATTTCAGCATTTACTGCAATTTCCTCACCAAATATTTTAACCAGTTTTTCTCCTGACATAATCTTTTTACCTAAAGTTCCCTCTGCTTGATAACCGACAAAAAGTACAGTAGACTCTGGGCGATATAGGTTATGTTTTAAATGATGTTTTATTCTTCCAACCTCACACATACCACTTGCCGAAATAATAATCTTAGGAATACCATCTTCATTTAACGCTCTAGACTCTTCTTGAGTAACGCAAAAATGCAAATTCTTAAAGTCAAGTGGATTATCACCTTTTATTAAATACCTAAGAGCCTCCTCATCATAATACTCAGGGCTTGCCTCAAATATCTTAGTTGCATTTACTGCAAGAGGGCTATCTACATATACAGGTATCTTTTCTAGCTTTTCCTTTATACCAGGAGTTGCAGCATACTTATTTAGTTCATAAAGAAGTTCTTGAGTTCTACCTACTGCAAATGATGGGATTATAAGGTTACCACCACGGTCTATAGTATCAAATATAATCTGTATAAATTCTGTCGACTGGTCTTCCACCTTTCCATGAAGTCTATTTCCATAAGTTGACTCCATAATTAAGTAATCTGCTCCATCTATATATGTCGGGTCATTTATAATCGGCATATTTAGGTTCCCTAAATCACCTGAAAAAACTACTTTTTTAGTTTCTTCGCCCTCTTCTGTAATTTCAAGCTGCACTATTGCAGAGCCCAGCATATGTCCAGCATCTACTAGTCTAAACCTTACCTCATCGTCAATTACAATTAAGTCGTTATAATTAACAGAAGAAAAAAGTTTCATTGAATCTAAGCCATCCTGAGCTGTATACATAGGCTCTGTATCTGTTTTACCTGCTCTTCTTCTTTTTTTATTTACCCACTCAATTTCTTTTTCTTGTATATGCCCACTATCTGCAAGCATTATTGAACAAAGGTCAGTTGTAGCTTTAGTTGCATATACATAACCAGTAAACCCAGACTTATATAACTTAGGTATTCTACCACTATGGTCAATATGTGCATGTGTTAAAATTACAAAATCAATCTCATTTAAATTAAAAGGGAAATCTTCGTAATTTAGCATTTGTTCTGTAAGTCTTCCTTGAAACATACCACAGTCAACTAAAAACTTATGTTTTTTTGTTTCAACCATGTGACACGAACCTGTTACTGTTTGTGCTGCTCCATAAAATGATATTTTCATACTCTACCTCCACTATTTATGCATAAGTATGCTACAACATAATTCTACTATTACAAATGCACCCAAATTTATTTAATTAAATTACTTTTCTAAAATCTTTTATCATAAACTGAATTGTTTTAGGGCTTGTATATGTATTTATTGCAATATTGGCAACTATATCTACTTTATCACCTATTACAAGCTCATCTCTTCTATCTCCAATTGAAAAACCAATTGCAAGTATTAAGTTATTCTGGTCTCTTAAAGTAAGTTTCAAATGTTTTCCATCTTTTATGGTACTTATTGCCTGAACTCTTAAGTTCTTGTATGCAAAAACAGGTTCAGGATTCAACTGTCCATAAGGCTTTATTAAAAACACATCTTTTACCGTCCTTACATTTAAGTCATTTTTATCTATTTCCATATCAATATCTAATACTTCTCTACTGTCTTTTGGAATAGAGTTTGCTGCTACTTCTTCAAACCTTTCTGCAAACTTTTCTATATTCTCTTCTTCAATTGTCATTCCAGCTGCATGTTCATGGCCACCGAACTGAATTAGCAAATCACTACACTTTGAAACTGCGCTATATAGTGAAAATCCTGCTGGGCATCTTCCACTTCCTCTTACTACTCCATTTTCCTTTGTAAAAAGTATTACTGGCTTGTAGAACATACTTGAAAGTTTAGATGCAACTATTCCAATTATACCGCTATGCCATTTTTCATCATAAAGCACTATTGATTTTTTCACAACTAGGCCTTTCTCAGTAGCTATTTTAAGTGCTTTTTCATATATCTTCTTTTCTATTTCCTGTCTTTGTTTGTTATAACTATCCAATTTTTCTGCAAGGCGCGTAGCCTCTGGCATCTTTTCACTTAAGAAAAGTTCTACAGCAAGAGATGCATTACCCATTCTTCCACAGGCATTTATCCTTGGCGCCAGTGAAAATGACACTAAGGAGCTGTCTATTTCATTTGAGCCAACTAATTTTAATAGGCTAGATAGTCCTACATTTTTACTTACCTTCATGGCTTCTAAACCATATTTAGATATGATCCTATTTTCAGATGTAAGTGAAACAATATCTGAAATTGTACCTATAGCAACTAAATCGATATACTTCATGTATGATGACTCATCAAGTCCAAAGTGTTTAGCTAAGGCCATTATACATTTAAAAGCAACACCTACTCCAGCTAGTTCTTTAAATTTTGATTTATCATCTTTCTGTTTAGCATCTATTACTCCAAATGCCTTTGGCGCTTTTTCTAGACACTCATGGTGGTCAGTTATTAAAAAGTCTACGCCTTTTGTTTTTGCATATTTAACTTCTTCTGTAGCTGTAATTCCGCAATCAACAGTAATTATTAATTTTGAACCATATTTTTCTATAATTTCATCTATTGCCTCTTTATTTACTCCATATCCTTCTATTAGTCTATCTGGTAAGTAGTATGAAACTTCTGCTCCTAAACCTTTTAAAAATTTATACAGAACTGTTATACTTGTAATTCCATCTACATCATAATCACCATATATGCATATTTTTTCTTTTTCTGATATAGCCTTATCTACTCTCTTTACAAACTTATCCATGTCTTTCATTACAAATGGGTCTTCTATTTTACTTAAATCAGCTCTTAAAAAGCTTCCCATTTCTTCAAACTCAACTCCTCTTGATATCATAAGTTTTGCAAGCATTGTAGATACGTTATATGTTTCTTTTACCTTTTCTACTAACTCTTCATCATATTTCTTAATATTCCAAACCTTTTGCATATTTCCTCCCATAACAAATTAATTACTTACTATATAATTTTACTATATTTTACACTTAATTGTAAAGTTTTTAGGTAAATAAAAAAAAATTGAAATATTACTGTTACATTTCTTTAAAATTTGCAACATATATGATATAATAAATAGCGTTAAATGTGCATTTTGCAAGAGGGAGGATTTTTATTTTTATGTTACAAAGAATTATTGGTCTTACGAGAAAAGCTATAGATGACTTTAATATGATAGATGATGGAGATAAAATTGCAGTCGGTCTTTCTGGTGGTAAAGATAGTATAACTCTTCTAAACAGCTTATACTACCTTCAAAAGTTTTATCCTAAGAAATTTGAACTTATGGCTATTACTATCCACCCTGGAAGTGAAGCTTTTAAAACGGATAAATTAGAAGAAATGTGTAAAAATTTAGGTATTGAATATGTTGTATATAACTCAAATATTGCTGAAGTTGTTTTTGACATACGCAAAGAAAAATCTCCTTGTTCACTTTGTGCAAATATGAGAAGAGGCATGCTTTCATCTGTTGCAACCGAGCATGGATGTAATAAAATTGCCCTTGGTCATCATGCAGATGATGTAATGGAAACTTTACTTATGTCACTTTTTTTAAATGGTAAGATATATACTTTTTCTCCTGTTACTTATCTTTCAAGGAGTAATTTAACTACTATTAGGCCACTTATATATGTTGATGAAAAAATGACTAGAATTACAGCAAAACATAATAATTTTCCAGTAGTTCGGTAAATGCTGTCCACTAGATGGTTTTACTAAAAGAGAATACATGAAAGATCTTATAAAGTCATTAAAAAAAGATATTCCTAAAATTCGTGAAAATGTAATGGGAGCAATAACAAGATCTGATATTCCTGGTTGGAAAAAAAATGATAGAGTTGTAAGGAGCTTTAGAAATAGTACTAAAAATAATGAAAAGATTGATGAATAAAGAAAGAGAGCAAATGATTATACAAAATCATATAAGCTCTCTTTTATTATATAAATGCTATTTCAAATTATAATACATTTATTATTATATTACCACATTTTACAGCTTTTTATTATATCAATTATATAGCATTCCTAAAATTAGACTATGTTTAATTTTAGGAATGCTACTTTTCATATAAATACTCTTCGAATTCTGCTTTAACCTTATCAAAATCTACTACATAATAATATATTTCATTAATTCTAGCAGGATACCCTGCATTCATTGATGGTACTTGTGCAGATATTATATTATCTTTATACTTATCTAAATTAAGAAGCAAACCTGTTATACTTGGAAGATATGTTCCAACTGATACATTTGTCCTTACAGTCTTTAGAGCTTCGTCTAAAAATGCAATTTTTTCTTTTGTTGTAAATGTTGCAACTTTTTTTAGTACTGCAGATAAAACATCTCTATGCCTTGACTCTCTTGTGAACTCATCTCCTACATATCTATCTCTTGAGTGTGCTAAGGCTTGCTCTCCATTTAAAACTACATTTCCATATTCTGTCATTTCTACAAATTCTTTGCCTTCTAGCTCATATATTTCTTTTAAATAGTGATTTATAACTTCCAATTCCTCTTCTGTAATTTCAAGTTCAATTCCACCTATTGAATCAATAACATCAATTAGTCCCCAAAAATCTATTGTTATATAATCTGTTATATCAAGTCCAAAATTGCTATTTATAGTCTTAATCAAAAGTTGCTCTTGTCCAAAGGCATATGCATGATTAATCTTGTCCATTCCATGTCCTTCAATATTTACATATGTGTCTCTTGGAATACTTAGTAATTTTAAACTATAATTCGTGGGATTTATAGATGCAATGATTATTGAATCAGACCTTCCTGCATAAATATCATCTACATTTCTTGAATCAGAGCCAAAAAGAGCTATTGTCTTTATTTGTTTTATTTGGCTTATTTCTTCCTTTTCTTCAGCTACATCTAAATCTTCTTTGTTTACCTCTACATGCTGAACATTATCCACTCTATCCTTTGTAAACTTATATATGTTAAAAAACAAAACAGCTATAATTATAATAAGTATAACTAAAACAATAAATAATACACTTCCTACAATAATTACAATATTACCATTCTTACTAATATTATTTTTCATTTTTACACCTCATTAACATAAATATTTTACTATTTATTATGTAAAATGTCAATAGCATGTTTTTTAATATAACTTATTTTCATTTATTCAAAGATAAACTTATTATCTTATCACTAATGACTTAGTTAGAAAAATAAAAATTAAAAATTTTTTAAAAAATTCAAATTAATCATATGCTATTAGTAATTTCACTGGTATTAATATTCTTTATTAAACTTTTTACTAGTCTTTTTTCTGTCCTTTTTTTTAATCTTTTTCCTAATCTTTTTTCATTTAAGTTTTCACTTATTATATACCTAGGTCTTGCCTTTGTTTCATTATATACCTTACCTACATACTCTCCAATAATTCCTAAAGATAACATTTGAACCCCAGCAACTAGCCAAATAGATACTGCTAAAAATGTCCAGCCTTCTACAGTATATCCAGCAATTTTAACTATTAAGCAATAAATCATAACTAAAAGACTAATTAGGAATATAACTATACCTAAAGAAAGCACTGCTCTAATTGGTTTTACGCTAAAAGATGTAATTCCGTCCCATGCAAAATTTAGCATTTTCTTTAATGGATATTTACTACTTCCTGCAAATCTTTCAGCTCTTTCATAATATACAACATCTGTTTTAAAACCTATAAGTGGAAATATTCCTCTTAAAAACAGGTTTACTTCTTTATATTTTTCAAATTCATTTAAGACTCTTTTTGATGTAAGCCTATAATCTGCATGATTATATATGACATTTACTCCCATTTTTGCCATAAATTTATAGAATCCCTGAGCTGTAATTTTCTTAAAAAATGTATCTTTTTTTCTTGAAGATCTAACTCCATAAACAACATCACATCCATTATGATACTTTTTTAACATTTCATCTATTGCATTAATATCATCTTGCAAGTCAGCGTCCATGGATATCACTACATCTGAATATTCTTTTGCAGTAAGAAGACCTGCAACTAGTGCATTTTGATGTCCTCTATTTCTTGATAAAGTAATTCCTGTAAATAATTTTTCTTTTCTATCTATCTTCTTTATTAAACTCCAGGTCTTGTCCTTTGAGCCATCGTTTACATACATAACTCTACTTTTTGGCGAGATAACATTACTTTTTATTAAAGTATTTAATTTTTCTTTTAATCTTTTGGTAGTTTCATTTATAACTTCTTCTTCGTTATAACATGGAATAACAACGTACAATATATCTTTTTTCATAAGCTCCCCCTCTATTATTTAGTCAAAAAATGTAATAATAAATAAAAATTATTCATAATCAATTTCTAATTCTACTGGCAATTCATAATATACCTTCATATAAAATTTAATGTATTCAAAACCATCATCATATGGTTGATCACAAGAATATGCAGCTAAAGGCAATTTTTTCAGAGTTATTTTGTCTATTTTCTCTCCTTCCTTAATTTTACTACTTGTCTCAATTAATGTTTTGTGATTTGAAGCATTTATGGAATCATTTACCATATATCCATAAGTTATTTCTGAATAATTCCATAATAATACAATAAGTAGTGGAATCATTAATATAAACTTGTTTCTTTCAATTATAACATTGTGTATTACAAATAGTATCAAAATAAAGTTTATAAATTGTAATATCATAGCTGAACGAAGCGGAAAGTATGGTGCGACAAGCATTACAGCTTGTGATACAATCGAGGCTATAAACAGAAAAGCTATAATAATATTTTTTTCACGTATAAAATATAGTAAAGCACTATATGCAAATAATATCAGCTGCATTACAAACACCGCAGTTATAATATAGTTATATATATTTCCATTCTTTAAAGAGTAAAGCCAAGCAAAATAACCATCATATTTTAATATTGTAAATAAAAGTATAGTTCCGTTTGATATTAGTGTAATTATATTTAATACGCTTAATCTATTTTTTTCTTTGTAATTTTGATAAGCAAAATAAACTCCTGCAATAAAAAATAAAATTGTAAAGATTTTTGTATATCCTCCAAAATTATTAGTTAATATACTTGGAATATTAGTCATTATCTTTTGAAAAAGATTTAGTTCGTAAAATTCAGGCGTTTTTTCCATTCTAACTTTACTTCCTGGTGAAAGCATTAATATTGCAAATCCTATCATTGCTACCAAAAAATTAATAATTAACATCTTATCAACTTTTTTGTCCTTGATATATCTGTAAATTGCAAACATTAGCATAAAAGAAACTACTAATGCTGATATCTGTTCTTGAGAAAAGGATGTAGCAAAAATCAATAATGACGATAACACTATCTCTAGTTTTTTATTGGTAATTTTATTGCATATAAAATAATATATATACATAAAAAATGGTAAAAAAGGAAATAAATATAGAACTGATGCTGTAATCCAAAAAACACCATTTCTAAATAGCATAATTTCAAAAACACCATATAATGCTACTGTAATTATTGCTAGTTTATAATCCTCTTTTCTAAATATTGATGCCATTATTTTGTATAAATAGAAAAATATTCCTGTTACTACTAAACTTTGAACTATTCTAAATATATGTAGTCCATGTCTTAACATTATGCATTCAAAAAAGAAATATAATACTCTACCTCCCCAATTCATATAATGGTATTTTAAAAAACTTAAAATATTTAATAAACTTGTATGGTAACCCGCATTTACTTCTTTATAAACATCTCCAACATAACTTAAAGAAGCATATCCATAGTCATCATGATATAACCACATAAAATGATGCTGAAAAAGTAGAGCTGCAAAAAAGCATAAAAACACAATATATACTTTTTTATTTTTTATTTTTTTTATCATATACCTTCCTCCTAAACAATAACCTTAATATATATTTTTATATTTTATTGATTATAAGTTTTTAACTCTCTCACTTAATAATTTTATTTTCCTATTTTCAAACATGTTGTGATAAGAAGTAACTATTATTAAAATAAATATCGGAATATAGTTTATTATATATCTACTTCTATTTTCCAAAAACAAGAAAAATATAAACAAACCTATAATTGCCAATTTATCATAATTAATCTCTTTTATATCCTTATTATTCTTTAATTCAAATACTGATGAGACAATTAAAATTAGTAAAAATGCAAATTGTACCCCCTGACAGAAATAAACAAGTGTCATTTTATTTTCTTTAAGCACAAATTGATATACCTCACTATCACTATGTTTTGGGTTAATTGAAAGTGCAATATCTGCAAAGTATAACCCATCAGTCCAAGTATTAACGCTTTTTTTAGTCAAGAAGTCTAAATAACCCAAAAATCCCATTTTTTTAACTCTATCTATGTATTCAGTTATATTAAATGTTTTTTCATCTTTTGTTATTTGATGCTGTCTTGTAAGGTCAAAGTCTTGTCCATTATACCCACCATAAGCACTTCTTCCACTATTATCTCTTTCTATATCCTCAACTCCCATCATAATCCAATTAGTATAAGGATATCTTTCGTAAACATTTTCACTAAAATTAAATTTATCATTATTTACAATAAACATATTAAAAAATATATTTAATATCAGAAATACTGAAAACGGAATACTTAAATATTTGATTTCTTTTATATTATTCAAACCTTTTATATAGTCAAATAATATTGCAATAAATATAAATAAGCTTGTTATTTTTATTTCTTTACCTACAAATAGTAACGTCCCAACTAAAATTAAATTTATTATATTTTTTTTATTATATTTTTTTTCAAAATTAATATATAAGTATACAAATCCAATTCCAACAAACAATGATAATGTATCACTATAAAAAATTGGAGTATATAAAAATAAAGGTAAAAAAAATAGTGAAATTATCATAGCCATAATGCAGTATTTATTTTCAAATTTTTTCATAACTGTAAGTATAAGTAATAAAAGTGCTAAATCTATAAATATAATATTCATTATAATTGCACTAGTATATGCATTTAACCCAATAAATGTTCCAAGCTTAATAAAAGTTATTAATAGAACAAATAACAAAATATTATTTGGATAGTATTCGAAATATTCCTTATAACTAGAGTTAATCCTAGTTCCTTCTTCAATAAATTTAAGTGCATTATCGTAAACAACACCAAAATCCCAGCCAGGTTCTACTCCAAAATGACGTACAACTAATACTTGAATACAAGTTACAATAAAAAAATAAATAATTGTTACAATAATAATATTTTTCTTACTAAGTACTCTTACTTTTTTCTTTATTACAAAATATAACAAATACCACACTCCTAACACTACAGTAGCACAGACTATTGATATTAATCTATTTTGTGTATAAAAAACACTTGAATCATAAAAAAACGATGCAATAATAATTATTGTAAAAACAAAAATAACGGCTACTAATACTACATTATTTGCTACATTTTTAGCTACTTTCATTTTTCTTCCCCCTGAAAACAATTAGTTTTGAAAAAACATAATTCAGCAGTATGACTACAATTTGTGATAATATTTTCATTACTTTATCGTTAAATTGAATAACACTAACTCCAAGCCCCATAATTAACATATCTAGAAGTAATGTAACAATTCTTGCTCCTACAAAAGTAGTTAATTCTTTTACTTTATTCTCATTGTTACTTTCAAAAACATATTTTCTATTAGTTACATAAGCAAATGCGACACCACATATCCATGATATTATATTTGCTATTTGCAAAAGTAGAGGATTATTCGGATCTAATAATATTATTGTAAGTAAATAATATACTGCTAAGCTAACTATTGTGGTTAAAACTCCAAATACTAAGTATAGCAATATTTCTTTATACTTTATAAATAAATCTTTCATTTTTTTACCTCTTATCTTTTTAATTGTATGCAATAAAAACAATAATCATATAATTTTCTTGTACTATAATATCACAATTTAAGTCAAGTATCAACATTTTTCTTTTAAATTTCTCCAAAATTGACATTTACGTTTTAAGTAAAAAAATAAAAAGCACACTTAAATGCACTTTTTATCATTATTTATATCCATTACTATATTTCAACATTTACATAACTTTTACTTAGATAATTTACAAACTCACTTAACTTCATTGAACGAGTTGCATATATTCTAGAAATTTCATAATCATTATCCCTTCCAGAATAATAAATACCACCATCCATTGCAAGACCATATAAAAATCCAAGTTTTTGAGTTTCCTCAATTGTTATACTATTTCTTGAGCCATAAGGATAACACATAACAGTTGAAGTGATTCCAAACTCTGACTTTAAATAGTCTATACACTTTTGCATTTCATTATGCATTTGTTCCCTGGTCAACTGTGCTAAATATGGATGCGTTGCAGTATGGCACTGAAGGTCTACAAGACCAGATTCATACATTTCTTTTAATTGTGCCTTAGTGCAGTATCCTGGAGTATCTACAAGTTCTGATATGACAAATACTGTACCTTTTACATTAAACTCTTTAAGTATTGGAAAAGCGTTTTGGTATACTGATACAAATCCATCATCAAATGTAAGCATAACAGGTTTTTCATATGCAGCTAAATTTCCAAGTTCAGTTGTAAAAACACTTTCATATCCATTATTTGCTATATATTCTACCTGCTCTCTTAAAGTTTCAGGTCTTACCATATTTTCTATATAAGGATAGCCTGCAGTATCGTCTACTACCCAGTGATACATAAATATAGGAACTGCATATTTTAAGTCCTTTATTTCAAGTTCTATCTCTTTTTTCTCATTTTGCTTATTTATAGCTTCTTCTACATTATCATAGATAGGATATTCTATGCTTATTTGCTTTTTATTAAACGTTATAAAATCTACAATAATTATTGTTAAAATAGCTAAACCTAAAAGTATTAACAATATTTTCTTATTTTTCATACAACCACCTTAAAATACATAAAAATATCATTTTTTAGTTATCACTTTCTTCATTTAAATTCCATACTTTTTTTAGAAATTCGTATCTTTTATTAAATTCTTCTTCATGCCAGCTTTCGATTTTTATTAAGTTTCTAACCTCATTATGAATCCTTACTATTTCATCAAAATGTTTCTGCTTTTTCATAGTGCTAGTTACATTATTTCCATGTACTCTATAGTAATTTAATGCTTTACTGCAATATGCAATTTTACCTTTTTTCATGACATTTATATAAAATAGCCAGTCGCCTGCTTGCCTATACTCTATTATCTTTTTAAATATTTCTTTGTAATCATCTCTTTTTATTATACATGAAGAAACATTTGCAATTGTACAGTTTAAAAAAGCATATTTTTCTATTTCATTTTTTCCATCGTTTACAAAATCTTTATCCCAGTGTCCCGTCTTCATCAAATCAATATCTGGTTTAATAGTTTTAAGTATTATTTTATCCCACGCATTTATAAATGCTGTATCTGCATATGATATATATATATCTTTGTCGTTTCTAATAGGTTTAAGTAAATTACTTAAAAGATTCTTTTTGCAACAATCATCTGCCTCAGCAATCCATACGTAATCTCCTTTTGTAAGTTCGAAACCTTTTTGCCACTGTTTAAATGCAATACCTGAATTTTCCTCGTTATATACTTTTGTTATCTTTATATAAGGTGAGATTTCATCTACTATCTTATCAATAAGCTTTCTACTTCCATCTTTTGAGCAGTCATCAAGTAGTATTATTTCATATATTTTCTCAGTTTGATATAGAATACTATATAAACGTGTTAGTAGGAAATCTTCATAATTATAATTTGGTACTACTACTGATATTTTTATGCCATTTTCCTTTTTCAATGATTGTTTTTTTGCTACTTTCTTTAATTCATCAATATCAATATATCTATTTATTACTGTTCTTCTTGTTATCTTTCTAAATACATCTTTTGTTTTTTCTTTATATTTTTTCATTTTAATTTTATTATCATTCCATTTAATTATTTCAGAATTAGCTAAATTTACATCTTTAGTTTTTAAATATGACACAATTTTGTTATAAAAAGGTCTTTCAAAAAGTGGCTGACAATTTATGAATGTTTTAATATATTGATTTTGATAAAGATTATATTTTTCTTGTCTTTCCATAAACACCTTTAACAATTCTTCTCTTTTTAAACTATCCATTTGTTTAGTAATAACAGCTAAGTAAAGAAGAGCTATTTGATGATATACAATAACTTCTTTATATTTATCAAAATCAGGTACATCTTTTATTTTATCTAAACATACATCAACCGAATCAAACATCTCAAGTCTTCTTAAAGTAAGCTCACCATTTTGAATTGAGTTTAGTCTTTGTAAATAAAAGTACTTTACACTATCAATATACCCTACTTTATCTGCATTTATTATGCAAGGAATTATTGAAGCCACATCCTCATTTACCTTTCCATCTAAAAAAGGATATTTTATTATTAATTCCTTTTTTATAATTTTATTACATGCAGAAGCCGCAAGCCCATTATTTACTAAATTAAATTTATTTATATCCTCTTTATCACATGCTCTAACTAATAAATTTGGACTTTTTCCCCCTTCATATACAAGCTCAATATCCGCTACTACAATATCTAAATCTTCATCTATAGCTTTTTCCACCATTTTTTCATAATAGTCTTCTGTTATTTGATCATCTGAATCTATAAATCCTACATATTCTCCCTTTATCTTTGTTAAGCCATTATTTCTTGTAGTAGCAAGACCACTATTTATTTCATTTTGATAAACTTGCAAATTTTTATATTTATTTTCTAATTCTTTTAATATATTAAATGTATTATCTGTTGACTTATCATCAATTGCTATTATTTCAATATTTCTATATGTTTGGTTTTCTATACTATCAATGCACTTTTCAACATATTTTTCTACATTGTAACATGGAACTATTACACTTATTAACTCATTATTATTTTCCATAATACCTCTTCTTTCTTAATAGTTATAACAAAAAACTATTATACATAAGTAACTATTTTTATAATCAAATAGTCAAATAATCAAATAATCAAAAAAATTCACTATTTGACTTAGTTAATATTTGTTCTAATACATTAACAAACAAAATGAATTATATCATATATACATATTGTTGTCAATTTGCAAAATACATATCCTAAAAGTTTTACTTGCATGCCTGCATGTATTTTACTTAGTTTTATTATTTTTTATCTTTTTTTACTTTACTAATTTTATTATTGTTTTTCATCTACTCCCTTTTATAGCCTTTTGCAACTTTAGTATTGGCAGCTCTATAACAAGTTCAATACACCTAAAAATATAAAGTATGTCAAAAACATGAAGCAAAGTATTTGAAACATGATTATAATTTTTATGATAATATTTTCTGCTTTTAAAAAGTATCTTTTGCTTTTTAAACATATTCATAAGCTTACCTATAGTTTTACTATCATAATGTATAAATTTATAATTATTTAAGCTTAATACATCATATCCTTTGCTTTCAAGCTTTGATGACAATATATCTTCTTCAAAGAATAGAAAAGTGTTTTCATCAAAACCATTAATGCTATTAAAAACTTGTGATTTTATTAAGAAAAATGAACCAGCAATAGCAAATACTTTTAATTTTTCTTTTTCAAAATCTTTTTTAGTATATTCCCCCATTCTCATAACTTTTCTAAGTATTAATTCATTTACTCTAGTAGAATTTGCTATATCTATAAAAAATGATCTTTTTTTCCAAGCACTTCTTCTTGCAATTTTATTCTCAAAATGCATACGTGGAGCAACTACTGCATAACTTCTTTCACTATGCAATACTTTATTACACTTTTCTATAACATCATTTTCTACATAGACATCTGGATTAGAAATTATAAACGTATCAAAATAATTTGCTCCATATTTTTTGTTTAAATACCTAACTCCATAATTATTACCATATGCATATCCTCCATTTTTATCAGACTTTATAACTTCTACTTTACTACTTCTATAGTTAATCAACTTTTCATAATCATTTAAAGGAGAATTATTATCAACTATAACTATCTTATCAATTGCACTATAGTCCTTTATATTCTCTATATATTCACTTGTTGTTTCATAATCATTATAATTTAACACTATTACTGCTGTTTTCACTTTATTTCCCCCTTCAAAAGACAAAGTATTACAAATATACTGTTAATATGATATTATTACCCCTTTTATTATATCTTTATATACCATTAATATATAAATATTCTATAATCTACATTATCATATGTTTGAATCATCAGTTTGTCATTTTCACTTAAATCAGTAGTATTAAGCTCTATCTCATATAGTTCTTTTAAATGTAGAATTGTTTCGCCTACTTTTTTCTTTTCATTTTTTTCTTCATTTAATATATATAGTTCTACTTTTCCATCATGTGCAAAATTTATTTTTGTATTTGATGCATAGCATAGAGCTATCCTTATATCTTGTTTTTTATCTAAATCATATACTGCATAATTATTTAAAACCTCAGACACATTATTTATACTGTCAATATTTTCATCATATGATATTCTTGCAAGTATTAAATCCTCATCAATATTTAATGTATCAATATCTGTATATAGCTTTAATTCTTCAATTTTATACCCATTTTCATTTAATTGTTCTATTTTTAACTTTATATCAGACGTATTCAAATTTACCCAAATTCTCGCTTTTTTCATCACATTTTGATACATTTGATATAATTTGTCATTTGCGCCATACAAACTGGTATTATAAAATTCTTTTCTTATGTTATAAATAGGTACATTTATACCTTCTCTAAGCATTGTAGGAATACTACTATCATCATACAATACGCCCCATGCATCACCTTCATTTAAGGATATCTTCTCACTATTTTTATCATTAAATATTTTACTTAAATTTTGAATATACTGATATTTTGCACTATCTATTCCAAAATCTATTAAATAAGTTATAAATGACCTATGATAGAAACTAAAATATTCATATACCTCATATGATGTTTCATACATTATTGCTATTAAAAATACAGCTACTACTATTTTTTTATTCTTTTTTATCATATTAACAAGAATCGATAATATAACAATATATGCACATATTGGAATTACAAACGCATATCTTACATATCCACCAAGTAAAAATTCCCACACAATATATAACAAAAATGTAGTTACTACTAGATAATGAAGATTTACAGATTCATATTCTATATTCATAGCTATATTTTCTTTTTTTCTTCCTTTAATATACCTTATTATTTTTTTTATACAATAAACACATCCATATACAATTATTACACTATACCCTATATACCACATTGGTGATACTGAACCATAATCATATAGTCTACTAGGGCTAAAAATACCATAATACGGCCATAGTATTTTTTCTAAGAAATTTTTTCCTCCAAATTTAGTGTCTTGCCAAGACTCTTCCATAAACATTTCTGATTTAAATACATTGTTATAATATGGATATAATATATTTCCTGTTTGAATATAATTATCTATTGCATAAACTCCAAATGGCATAATCAGTAAAAGTAATGTAACAATATAGTCGTATACCTTCACGTATTTTATATCTTTTATATTATTTTTTACAAATACTAAAAAAACAGGTATAAGTAGTGCTGCATTAGAAACCTTTACTCCTATAATTATTCCAACTAACATGCCAAGATAATACATTAATTTTCTATTTTTTAGTATTTGTTTTTTAAATAGTATAATATAGATTATTTCTAGCAAAAAAGCTATTGAAAAATTATCTATGTAATACTTTCCTGCTTGCTCTATACAAGTAAACATCATAACAGGAAGAATTGATATAACTGATAATAAAAGCTCATTTACATCATTTTTTAGTATTTCCTTTATTATTCTTTTTATCTCATAATAAATTACTATAAGCAAATAGTAACTCATTATAGTACCAAGCCTATAACCTAAGAAATATCTAAATAAATAATGAATCCTATCTGCAAGTGGAAATAGAAATGAATTTAAGGTTCTTCCTGGAAAAAAGTCACTATTTACTTTATCCATAAATGGATTTTCTTGCAAATATATATGATAACTTTTGGTATCCCAAAAATTATCTAGAAATACAATAGAAGAAGCACATAGTATTAATACAAGTACTATAAATATCAAATCATATTTTTTAAATTCACATTTTATTTTTATTATATTTTTCTTTTTTAATAAAGCGTAAACTAATGAAGTAATGCATAATGAAATCACTAAAGCAAAAATATATTCAAGTTTAAAAAAATATATAATAATATCAGTTAATAATGTAATAAAAGCTATTGTATAAAGAATAAGAAAAGATAAGTTAAATTTATACTCGTAATTATCTTCAAATATTTGATTTGCCATTTTTCTATTATCTAATATGTCACTATTTTTTATTTTTTTCTTACTGTTAAAGACTATATATCTACTCATAATATAGTTTGTTATTATAACCACAACATTTGACACACACTTAATAATTAAATCATCTATAAGTAATACTTTTACACCAATGTACATAACAAAAATTTCTAAAAGAAGAGTTAGTATTCTTACTATTATAAATTTGAAAAATTCCCATAGATTTTTTTTCTTTTGACTTGATGAATCAAATACATATTTTCTATTTGTTAAATAAGCAGTAATAACAGCTATAGTCCATGCAATAATATTGCTTAGCTGATAATTAAACTTAAAAACTTTAGCAAAGAGTGCATAAACAACTATATTTATAACAGTTGTTAGCACTCCAAAAAACAAGTAATAGAATATATGTAAGTATTTATCTAAATTATATTTTTCATTATACTTTTTGTAAATTCTAACATCTGTTATTTTCTTCATTTTTTTCTTATCTCCTCCTCTTCTTAATGCATATTTTATTACTTTTGTTACTTCCATTTTTAATATTTATATTTTTTTATTTTATATTTTCTCTTTTCTCTTTTCTTTATTTTTCATTTCTATTTTATTTTTATTTATTAACTTTAATTTTTCTTTTCACTCTTTGTTTTTTATTTCTTTTGCTTTTTACTCATAAACATTTTCTTACAAGATATAATTAAATTTGTAATACTTGCACTGCTTAAATTAAGTGATTTTATAACCATTTTATAATACAGCCTTAAATCTTTATCTTGATTCTTTATATATTCATTTAACATAGGGTTTTTTTGAACTTTATATGCCTTCTGCTTTTTTATAAACTTCTCTATTATTTCTTTTCTTTTCTTCTTATCCTTTATTTCTATTATTACACATGTAAATAGCATAAGTACTTGATGATAAAGTATAATCTCTGAGTTTTTTTCAAAGTCTTTAAATTCCCTAATTCTTTCAAAACATAAACTTATAGCATCAAACATATCGAATCTTCTATCTGAAAATTCAGAGTTTTGAGCAGAGTTTCTTCTTTGTACGTAGTAATATTTTTCATTTTCTACATATGCAATTTTTCCTTCAGTTGACACAATTGCTGGAATAACAGATGCTACATCTTCGTTCATTTTTCCTACTAAAAATGGGTACCTTTTTATAACCTCCGCTTTAAATAGTTTGTTACAAGGAGATGCAGCAAGTCCAGAGTTTAGGATACTTTGAACAGTTATATTTTCTCCTTCATAGCATTTTATAGGGCCATTTATTACTCCGCCCTTTTTCATCTACAAGCACTATATCAGTACAAGATATAAGTGAATCATTTTCTTTTAAAGCGTTATATAGATTTAGAAAATAATCTTCATCTACATAATCATCAGGGTCAATAAAGCCTATATACTCACCATTTGCGACTTTTAATGCTACATTTCTTGAATATGCTGCGGAACCTGAATTTTCTTCATTTCTAATTAAGGTAATCTTTCCTTTATTTTCTTCTTCATACTCTTTTAAAATCTCATATGTTCCATCTGTAGAGCTATCATCTACAATAATTATTTCTAAATTTTTATAACTTTGATTTAAAACAGAGTCTACAGCTTTTCTTACATAATCTTTTACGTTATAACAAGGAATAATTACACTTATTAAATCATTTTCATTATTTCCCATAATCTATCTTTTTCCTATATTCAACCATAAATTTAGCAGTATCTAACCTTAAATTTTTGTTAAAATATGGATCTCCTTTCTTTAGCTGAGTGCTCCATTTTTCCTGGAAGAAATGAATTTCTTTTAGGAATCTTTCTTTCTTTTCTTTAGTGTTTTCGAGGCCTCTAGATTTTGATTCATAGTGATAAAGTTTTGCTTGTGGTGTATACACGCACAAATACCCTTCACACACTACCTTCATACAGTAGTCAACATCATTAAATGCAACTCTTAGGCCTTCTTCTTCAAATCCACCTACTTTTTCAAACAATTCTTTTTTTGTCATCATACAAGCAGCAGTTACAGCTGAGAAGTTATTTATAACACTAGCTCTTGAAAAATACCCAACATCGCTATCTTCTATACCTTTATGTATATGTCCTGCAACTCCTCCCATGCCAATTATTACTCCTGCATGCTGCACTGTAGAGTCAAAATACAAAAGCTTTGCACCAACTACTGCTACATCATCTCTTTGAATAAGCCCTAGCATCTCTTCAAGCCATGTATCATTTATTACTTCTGTATCATTATTTAAGAAAAGTAGATATTTTCCCTTTGCAAACTTCTCACCATAATTATTAATTTTTGAATAGTTAAACACATTTGTTTCATACCTTACCACTTTTATTTTTTCATTTTTTTCAAGCTCTTCATAGTACTCAAATGTTTCTGCTTCTTTACTGTTATTTTCTATAACGATTATTTCAAAGTTATCATATGAGGACTTTAAAACAGAATCTATGCATTTTTTTAAGTCTTCTTTGCTATCTTTATTTGGAATAAGGATAGAAACTAAACTATTTTCTTTTAAGGCATATTTTACCCTATATCTTCCTGGCTCGTTTAGATTAAATACCTCTGCTTCAATATTCATTCTTTTTAAATGTGCCTCTATAGCTCTTTTTCCTGCATCAAATGCGTAAGTTTTAGAAGACGCACTTCCGGATGTTGAATTTTTATGCATGCGCCAGCTATACAGCACCTTTGGAATATGCACTATACTTTTAGTATTTTCTGCTACCCTTAAAACTAAATCGTAATCCTGAGCACCATCAAACTCTTTATTTAAATAACCTATTTTTTCTAATAAGCTCCTTTTTATAACTGACAAATGACATATGTAATTGTAACTTCTTAATGTATCTATTGAAAAGTCAGGTTTAAAATGTGCGTTGCATCTTTTATTCCCAATAATTATATCCTCATCTGAATAGATAAAGTCTGGCAAATTATTCTCATTTATAGCCTTTACTACTTCATATATACTAAATGGTCTTAATAAATCATCATGGTCTACAAAAGCTATATATTCTCCGATTTGCCATTTTAATTGCTTCATTTGTATTTTCAGATATTCCACGATTTGAATTTAAGAATTTATACTTTATTCTTTCGTCTACATTTATAACTTTCTCTACTTCTTCGCTTTTATTCTCGCTTCCATCTACTATACATATCTCAATATTTGAATATGATTGAGAGCATAAAGAATCAATTAAAGCCTTAAAATACGAAATATCTGGATTATACGTAGGTATTACAATACTAACTAATGGCATATCTCTAAACATCTCATGTCTCTCATCTTCAAGCTTTTTTTCATCTGCTTCATTTAACTTAATCCATTTATTGTAATGTCTGTTTATAACGTTATTATTCTTTCTAAAAAAATATAATCTTTTAATTTTATTAAATACTTTTCCCAAAGTTACCTTACCACTTTCTTTTTTATTTTCTAAAAATTATTCTACTATTATTTTTAGCCTTATCTTAAACTAATTTATACTTAATATATAGAACAATAGATACTGAAAAATATAACTTTCACTGAAAACTTCTCTTTTTATTATTTTTTCAAGTTTTCAATTAATTTATTCTTTAAATTAAAGCAATTAATATTTTAGCACATATTAATTATAGCTTATACTTGATTAATTGTCAAAATAATTAGGAAAAAAATAATCAGAAATAGCAAAATCTTAATTTGTTAATAGTGAAAAAAATAACAAGTCAAGTAATATAAAAAATCAATAAGTTTTATTTTTGCTACTATAATATTTATAGTCTTAATCTTTTCTTCTATATCTTAAGTACAATTAGCATAATATGCTTTTTCTAGCATTTCATAAGAATTAATTTTACCAGATAATTGTAGTTTCTTTTTTGAGAAATCTTCTAAATATTTATCTACTCATATTATTAATTGTCTTATACACTTTAAGTCGCTTTAAATCATTCTGCTTTAATCTAAAATATCTTCCACCTTTCTAACTATGTCTTTAGAACTCTAGGTTTGTTTATAAAGAATTCTAAATCATTTACTACTTTATTTCTTTTCTTCTCTTATACTTTTCCAAAATTAAAAGTGTATCTCATGCATATATTTTAGAGTCAGTCATATTATTTAGTTTCTTTATATCCATTATAGTACTATAAATATTCAAATCATCATTTTTATCACAAATATTAATTGCTATAGTCCAAAGAGTATCACCCTTACATTCAACTTTTTTAGTCGTATAATATTTGTTTGCATTTACATTTGCATCTATTTTGTCGAATTATGTATAAATTTATACAGTTTTGTCTACTTTTGTCGAATCGGTTATCTACTATTTACTTTAAACAGAAACTATGCTATCATTTATTTATGCATATAATTATGCTACTAAATCATTCAGTACTTTTAGGGTACATATATATTTTTGTGTCAAATATAATTTTAAATCGTAAATTTTTATGTACTCAAAAAAATTTATTCCAAAATTATTTGTATTATCCTTATCTTTTACAGCTTCCAGCAGATAATTAGTATTTAAAATTACGCCTTAGGTATTGAATAATGATTATTTTTGTTATATAATAGGAGGTGAGAAAGGATATGGAAGAAAGTTCAAAATATACACTAAAGAGCGATGTCATATTTAAGTATATATTTTCAAAAGA
>JAFVCY010000050.1 GCA_017478805.1 Clostridia bacterium | reverse complement strand
TATAAAAAAAAAAAAAAAAAAATTATACTAAATAAGAGTATATGGAGAGTAGTAACTAAAACGTCACAACCCTCTATACACTCTATTTTCTATAAATTCTTAAATAAATCTGTTTTCTTAAGCTGTGCAAGTGATGGCCAGTTTTGGTCTTTTTCAGAAAGTATTAAACTTTCTTTTATATCATCTATAGGCCAGTTAATTCCAACTTCTGGGTCATCCCATTTTAGTCCACCCTCAGCTTCTTTATTATACTTGTCATCACATTTATACGTAAACTCTGCTTCATCTGAAAGCACAACAAATCCATGAGCAAAACCTCTTGGTATCATAAACATTTTATGATTTTCTTCTGATAATATAACGCCTTCCCACTTTCCATAAGTAGAGCTGTATGGTCTTAAATCAACAGCAACATCAAAAACTGTTCCTTTTGATACACTTACAAGTTTTGCTTGTGAGTTTTCTCTTTGGAAATGCAGACCTCTTAAAACTCCTTTTTTAGATTTAGATTTATTATCTTGTACAAAGTCATTGTATATTCCAATTTCTTCAAAAGCTTCTTTACTATATGTTTCCATAAAGTAGCCTCTTTCATCACCAAATAATGTTGGCTCTATTATATATACTCCGTCAATTGAAGTATCAATTCTCGTAAATTTACTACTTTGAGATTTTACTACCACTGCATCCACCACTTTCTTTATATGTCTACCATAGTCAGTCTTACCATATTTTTTAGCAAGAAATGCTGCTTGATTTCTTCCTATCCAATTATTTGCAAGTGCAATCTCTTCAATACAAGCTATTTGATTTCCTTGTCTAAGTTCAATTGCCTTAACAAAATCTGCTGCATCTGATAGTCTATCAGGTGTTCCTGTATCAAACCAAGCATAGCCCTGGCCAAGTGTTAAAACTTTTAATTTTCCACGTCTCATATATTCATTGTTTACATCAGTTATTTCAAGTTCTCCTCTTGCACTAGGCTTAATATTTTTGGCTATCTCTACTACAGAATTATCATAGAAATATAATCCTGGTACAGCCAAATTTGACTTTGGAACAGTAGGCTTTTCCTCTATTGAAATTGCATTTCCATCTCTATCAATTTCAACAACTCCATATGAAGTTGGGTCTGCCACTTCATAGCCAAATATTATTCCACCTTCTTTTAGTTTACTTGCATTAGATAACATCTCTTTTAGGTTTGAACCATAAATCATATTATCCCCAAGTATCAAGCAAACATTGTCCTTTCCAATAAATTCTTCCCCTACAATAAATGCATCTGCAAGACCAACTGGTTTTTCTTGAATTTTGTACTGTATTTTCATACCAAGCTGACTTCCATCACCAAATAATGTTTCAAACATTGGAAGATATACTGGCGTTGAAATTATAAGTACCTCCCTAATTCCTGCATCCATAAGTGTTGCTAGTGGATAGTAAATCATTGGCTTATCGTATACTGGTAGTAACTGTTTTGATACAGCTATTGTTACTGGATAAAGCCTTGTTCCACTTCCTCCTGCTAAAATTATCCCTTTCACCGTTTAAATACCCCCTTTAAGATAATCTTCTAAACTCTCCTTTATAGTCTTTGGATAAATTCCAATTTTATGCAATTTTTCTTTCGAAAGCATGCTGTTTTTTGGTCTATCTGAAGACTCTGGAAACATTTCTTTATATTCTTCAGAAGTAATGAATTTTACTTCTGTTTTTATCCCTAAAATTTCATAAATCATTTTTGTAAACTCTGCCCAAGTAGTAAATCCTTCGTTTGTTGAGTGATAAATTCCATACTCTGGATTTTTTTCTAAAATTTGCTCGATTATTTCACAAAGCGAAGTAGTAGTTGTTGGACTTCCATGCTGGTCACATACAACTGTTACATAATCTCTGCCCTCTGAAAGCTTTACCATTGTTTTCAAAAAATTCTTACCATTATGTCCATATAGCCAAGCAGTTCTTAATATGTAATATTTTTCTGCTTTTTTAGCATTCTCTTCTCCTAAGAGTTTTGTCTTTCCGTATGCGCTTACTGGCCCTACTTCCATATTCTCAGTATATACTTCATTAGTAGGTAGTTTTCCATCAAAAACGTAGTCTGTACTTATATGAATAAGCGTAGCTCCTACCTCTTTTGCACATGTAGCAATATTTCCTACTGCTACACCGTTTACATTATTTGCTAGTTCAAAGTTCTTCTCACATCCATCAACATTTGTATATGCTGCGCAGTTTATTATGTATTTTGGCATTATATCATTTACCTTATTTCTTACTGCATCTAAATTACATATATCTAAAGTTTCTATAGTTGTTTCGAAAACCTCATATTTTCCTGAATTTCTTAATCTTTCATAAAGCTCTGACCCAAGCATACCATCTTTTCCAATTACTAATATTTTTTCCATATATTTACTCCTTCACTTAAAAATTACTCTAGTATTATATCACACTTTATCTAAAATATCAATAGTTATATTATTTTTATGTAAATTTGTACATCATTTTTTATTTATAATTCAGTTATACCAATTGACATTTTTCTAACAGTATGTTATAATTACTGCGTATTCTAATTACCAACTATCATAATTTTTAAGTAAAAAATATGAAAGGAGCATTTCAAATGAAGTTTGTAGTAAATTACATTTATCCAGAAATTCAAGAAATAAACAAAGAATTTCTGCGGAAAGAAAACATTGCCATAAAGTATCCAGGAGGTAAATGGGATTTAGAAACTCTGTTAAGTTTGTGTAGTGAAGGCTTTGAAATTGTTCTTCATGGTATCATTCCATCTAGTGGTTCATTTCTTGATCTTGATCTTTGTAAAAACATGGACTTATGGGCAGATATAGCACTGAAAACTAATCAACGATGGCTTTCATTTCACTTCGATAGAAGAAAAAAATACAGAGAAATCACTTCTATCTATAGCGTAGCAGAGGAAAACCTCAAAGCCATAAGAAAGCGTTTTAAGTCTACCCCAATTTTGATTGAAAACTTACCTCCAGTTGATGGTATTGAAGGGTTTTGTGCAAATCCTGAAATATTTACTGAATTTATAAAAAAGTTTGATTTCGGAATGCTACTTGATATTCCACATGCGGTAATTTCATCAGATATTTTAAATATTTCATTTGATGAGTATATAAGTAGATTCCCTTTAGAGAGAGTCAAGGAAATTCATTTTACTGGAGTATCTAAGCTATCAAATGGAAAGTATTATGATTCACATGTACATTTTGATGAATTTATCCTAAAAAAATTTGAGTCAGTTCTTCCAAAATGCCCAAATGTTGAATATTTGACGCTGGAATATTCACCTACAAGGGATTATGATGGAGAAAGCATTGCTAAAAAGTATTTGGAGGAGCATACTATGCACGATATGGCGCTACTTCAAAGGCAGCAAATTATGACGATGAAAGAAGTATATAACAAGTTCAAAAATAACAATTAATTTAAAAATTTGAGTCTAACAAAAAATATTTTGTTAGGCTTGTTTTTTTTGTAAAAAGAAAATAAAAAAGCACCAAAGAAATTAATCTTCAGTGCCATATATAATTAATATATTATTTTATAAAACTCAACCGTAAGTACGCCTTGTTTGTCAATAGTTTGTTTTTTATCAACATCTACATACGCCTTTATATAAATGTCATAGTCAGTAGTGTTTTCAAATATAAAGTTAAAGCCTCCACCAACATCACTTACTGATGCATCTTTCCCACTATAATAATCAACGTAGTAAACAGGCATACCATGTGCATGACGTTCAATAACCTTTAAGCCTAAATTAAGTACACAGTTATATATTGTACTTGAAACTTGGCATACGCCACCACCATACCCTTTTATAACCTTACCACCTGAAAAGATATTAGCTAAGATATATCCTTCCTTTTTACCGGTATCTCCTACATCCCTAAACCAGTTGAAAGTCTCACCTTTTAAAACTACTCTACCATTTATGGACCTGTTAGGTAAATCAGGATTATCTAAGCAGTGCTGTATATTAAAGGCTTTTCCTGCATAAAGTTCAGCAAGCGAATAGTTGGTAGAAAAAGATGTAACCAGCTCATACCCAGCATCTTCCATTTTCTGCTTATAATATTCAGATTTAGTTAAAAGCATACTATAGTCTTTCACCTTTTCAAGCGTTGCATGATATAAATACGCACCAGATGCTGACTTATACATAACGAGCTTACCATCTTTTGGTACTCTATATTTCTTACTCCCTATTTCTACAATTGTATCTTCCACTGCATACATTTCTAAAGTATCTAAACTTACACAATTTTTATCAATATATCCAAGTATTCCATTATATACACAGTGATAAAAGCCATTAATAGTAGACAGTTCACCTAAAATATATATCATACTTTCAGGTTTTATAGAAGTTATAACGTAAGAAGAAGTATTTGGAGCAGTCCGAAAATTTACAAGCTGCGTGGCTATAGCCATTACCGTATTTGCTGGAACTGAAGTTACCTTTTGCAAAACAATAACATCACTTTCTACAGAATTATTTCCTTCAAAAGAAATATTACTTGTAACAGCTTCATCAGATATTACCTCTATCCACTCATCTTCCTCTTTTTTTATTTTCATATACTCTTCTATAATCATAGTTTCATGAAGAGCTTTATTATCCACTTCTTCTATATTTTCTTCATTTATAAATATAGTTTCCTCTTCTTCATCTACTGCACTTTCTATATCACTTTCAACTATCTTTTCACTAACATCAATACTTTTGGTGATATATACTTGTTTAAATGTTTCAGCATCTCTATCAACTTCTGCAATATTTGCATCAATATCTTCTCCAATCTTTATAGCTGATACATGCATAGTTTCTTCTTGTTTATCAGATGTATCTACTGCTAATACTTCAGTTATACCAGTTGTTTCAGCAGTAGTAATTTCAGTTTCACTTCCCTCTACATTTATACTTTCTTCCCGCGTTTTTTCTTCACTTATACTTGCAGTTTCATATGTTGTTTGAGTAGTAGCGCATGAACATGCAGATGCACAAATTGCTGCTGCAAGCATAAGATTTATAAACTTCTTTCCGGTCATATAATATTCCTCCTTGGCATTTGCCACTAAAATTTATAAAAAATTGCTTAACTATTATATCATTTATATAATCCAAAATCAATACC
>JAFVCY010000001.1 GCA_017478805.1 Clostridia bacterium | reverse complement strand
GGTTTTTCAGGTTCTGTGGGTTCTTCGGGCTTTTCAGGTTCCGTTGGCTCTTCAGGCTGCTTAGGCTGTTCCTCTTCCTTCTTGCCTATTTCTTCAAATATTGCAACAAGTTCAAGAGTTTTGTTCATGGTCATGAAAACTTCAGACTCGTTCCAAAAGTCTTCATAACTGCCGTCGGCATGCTTTTCCTGCCACTTACTGAATTTGTATCCATCACTAGCTTTTGCACCTATATAAAAGGTGTCGTAAAAGCCTATGATAGCAGTTTCAGCTGCTGTTTTCTTACCAGCATATGAGAGTGTTTCATCTATAAAGCAAGATGTCACCTCACCACCTTCAGTTGCAGTTAAATTCAGCTGTGCTCCCCAAAGTGCGGTAAGCGTAAAGCTGCCGTAGATCTCACTATCAAAGTTAAACATGTAAGGCTTTAACGCCTCAACAGTCGTAACTCCGTCAATGATGTTGTAGGGGTTCATGAACCAACCTAAAAAGGTCATACCTTTCTGAGTAGGATCCTGAGGCTTGGTAATCTTTGCCCCAGCATTGATAGTTTGAGAAGCAACATAAGAACCTCCTGCCGTATCAAACGATATCGTGCAAGTCGAAGCTGCATCGCTTTCAACAGTTGCTGCAGTTATGGTTGTTTCATCTGCGTATGCAGGTGTTACAAGGCTACTTGCACATATTACCAGTGCGGTGCAAGCTGCAAAAACTCTCTTCAATGTAATTGTATTCAACATGATGAATACCTCCTTCTAAGTAGTAATAAATTTGTGTTTAAAACCGTCTTTTCTTTTTTGATTCAGCGCTTCCTAATTTAATAAAGAAGCTGAATTTCAAAAAAGATAAATTTGCACTCGACTTTGAAAAACTTCATAGTTTTTCCCTCCTTTATATTTTTAATTTATAATTTCCAATTGTTAATTATATGTTATCATTTCAAGATTACCTGTATGATACATATAAAAGATTACATAATTAATTATAACATATTTTTTATACTTTTTCAAGATGTTATGTAAATTATTTTGATTATAAATCGTTTTATAGCAAAATTTTAGTTTTTTTTAGTAAAATACAGACGTAAGAAATATCTTACGCCTGTAATATTTTTTTGTCCTTTCAAAATGTAAATATTGTCATTTCACAACTGCCGTTATAACCTTAGTAATTCTATTTGGAGCAAAGATATATATTTTTTCTTTACCATTTGAAATTGCTGTAGCTATTCCATCACTATCTATTTTTGCCACATTTTGTTGCAAACTAAGATATATAACTTCACTTATTACCTCTTTATTCTTATTCAATAATTTTATACAAAGATTATCCCCAACCTATAGAGGAAAGGGATTTTTAGCTTTATTTTATAATTACTAAATTATTATAGATTTTATAACACTTAAAAATTCATTTTCTGATGTATTTGAAGCATCTATATAAATCTTAAATCCATTATATTCAAATATTGCCTGAAATTTATTACCATCTAAGCTTCTAAATAAATACACATCACTTCCATTTATAACAGAAACTGTAAAATCAGTTAAATTTGGCATGATACATAAAAGTATATAATCCTCTTTAGTAAATGAAATCTCAATTATATCAGATAATACATTATTTTTGGTGTATAACAGTTCATATTGCCAAAGTTTTGAATATTTATCATCATTTATATTTTCCTTCTCATAAATTTCATACTCTCCAAATTTGTTATATCCATTAGGTATATATAGATTCTTTAGAAAATCAAATCTTGACAATACATCTGCCTTTACTGATTTACCATCAAAATCTCTTGATGTAATTGTATATGCGTTAAATACTATATTATCATTTATAATATTATTAGTAATACTTTCATTATCGTTTCTTGCTAAATACTTATTCTTTCCTATTTCTATATTATTGTAGATTATGACAGAAAGTATAGTTATAGCAAGTATTGCAGGCGCTAGTAAATACTTAAACTTAATACTTTGGTTTCTAAAGTTGATATTATTTGTATTAATATAACTATTATCAAAGCTATCTATTAGTAAACTATCATCAATCTTGTTTAAAGCCTCTAAAATAACTAAACTTTTTCTCATAATGAAACACCTCTTTCTATTAAATAATCCTTTAAATCTTTTCGCATTCTGCAAAGCATTACTTTAACATTATTTTCTGGCATATTATAGTCACTTGCAATGTCTTTAACTTTACTCAAATACCAATATCTTGATAAAAATATTCCCCTTTTATCTATTGGCAGTTTAGCTACAAATTCATTAAGATACTTAACCAGCTCGTTATACTCAACTACTCTCTCTAAATTATCATTATTAGGAATACACTCCTCTAATTCTTTTAGTGCTACTTCCATGTTTTTATTCCTCTTTTTAGCTTTCACCTTTTTATACATATTAATCGATATATTCCTTGTAATTTTAGCTACAAATAGTTTAAATACAGAAGGTCTATTAGGTGGAATAGTATTCCAAACTTTTAAATATGTGTCATTTATACATTCATTTACATCTTCTTTGCAACGCAAAATACTATTTGAAATATGTCTTAAGTAAGCACTATACTTTTTATCCGTTTCTACTATAGCATCTTCTTTTCTTTTAAAATATAGCTCAATAATCTCTTCATCTTCCATATCTACATCTCCTTTCAAACATATATGACACATAAAATTTTAAAAGGTTACAAAAATATTATTATTTTTTTCTTAGACAATATAGCTAAAATAATTATAGTAAAAGAATAAATACCGGTTAATAAATAAAAAAGATTATTAAGATGTGATTTTTATTTCACACCTTCTTTTTAAATTTAATACTTAAAATTAAGTAACATGTTTATATATTCCAAAATTGTAACTTTTATTTTTATGAATAATATAACAAAATAAGTGACAAAACTAATATTTGCCACTTATACTTTTAAGCCCGTTTTTTTACTGGAACGGTAAAACCCGCTTTTATAATAACCATAAATAAGTTATATAGCATTGTTATGTTCATTATAAACTCTTTATACTTGATTTGTCAACATTTTTTGAAAAAATTATTAAAGAATGTAAAATGAAATCATAATAAAAAGTAAGATGCTTTTTTGCATCCTACTTAAGATATATACCTATTTTTCTACTCTATCCAAGAGCAACGTCAAGTATCATCATAATTACAAACCCTATTGCTGTTCCAATAGTCGCTATATTTGAATGCTTGCCTGCCTCTGCTTCAGGTATTAATTCTTCTACAACCACATATATCATAGCACCTGCTGCAAATGATAACAGATATGGAAGTATAGTTTTAGCGGCGCTAGTCATTAAAAGCGTAATTATAGCAGCTATAGGCTCAACAATTCCTGAAAGTGTTCCAAAAAGAAATGCTTTCTTTTTAGACATACCTTCTGCCTTAAGTGGCATAGAAATTATTGCTCCTTCTGGGAAGTTTTGTATTGCAATACCGAATAGCAAGAGCCATTGCACCAGACATAGTAACTACAGCATTTGAACTTAACGCCCCAGCAAATATTACACCTACAGCCATACCTTCTGGTATATTGTGAAGTGTTACAGCAAGCACCATCATAGTAGTTTTTTGAAGTTTTGACTTAATACCTTCAGGCGTATCACTATTTAAGTGAAGATGTGGTACAAGCGAGTCTAGAAGTAACAAAAATAGTATTCCAAACATAAAGCCTAAACTTGCAGGTAGCCATGAAACAATATTTTGCTTTTCTGCCATCTCTATAGATGGCATTAATAGTGACCAAACAGATGCTGCTATCATTACTCCAGATGCAAACCCCAAAAGTATTTTTTCTAGCTTGCTATTTAATTTACTTTTCATGAAAAATACCATAAATGCACCTAAAGTTGTGCCTAAAAATGGTATTAATATACCTAAAAATATGTTCATAATAATCCTCTTTTCTTTAGTAACTATTCATTACTTTTTAAACTTGAAACCATATCAATGTTTTTTATTTTTCTTGCAAGTAATTTAGATGTGAGATATGATATAACAAAAGTTCCAACTGCAGAAATCACAAATGTAATTAAATTTATATGTACTCCAAAGTCATATTCGTCATCAATACATACCTTAAAAAGCCAGTCTGTTAAGAAATTTCCAACTGGAAGTCCAAGAATAATTGAAAGAATTGTAATCCAGTTATTTTGCATAGTAAATATCCTCTTTATCTTTTTATCACTAAATCCAAGAACTTTAAGAGTTGAAAATTGATACTGCTTTTCACTGTATGAAAGAACGCCCATATTGTAGATTATAATGACTCCAAGAAGTGCAGCTACAACAATAATTATAACTATCATAGTTTTCATCATGCTAAGCATCTCTGTTATGCTATTTTTTAGAGTAGTTATATCTTGAACTGTCTCCACATTCTGAATAGACTCGCTACCTGATAAATCATAACTAGTATATATCGTATCTGGAATATATTCAAGTCCTAGAGAGTTATAAAATGCCTTTGTCATTGTCATATTTTGATTTTGAGGATCTTTATTAAAGCCTACGATTTCAGTTTCATAGTATTTATTATCTCCATAAATATGCCACTTAACTTTATCTCCAAGTTTATACCCATTTAACTCGGCAAATTTATATGTTACATATATACCACTATCATTTGAAATATCAATAAACTGTGCTTTATCATTTTGAAATCTTACCATGTTTCCGGCATCATAAACAAAAGCATTATTTGACTTTCTTTCTCCATTTTCATCTTTTATTTCTATTCCTAGTGTTTTAGATGTATTTGTTCCATATATATTTTCCAGCTCTGCTATTTCTTCATTTGTAATATCTTCCTTAAGTGATAGTTTATAGTCAAAGTTATATAATTCTTCAAATTGTAGTTTTATAAAATAATTCATACTATCTAACATACCAAGTGCACAAACAACAAGCATACATGAGCCTGCTGTTCCAACAATAGCAGTAAAAGTTCTTATCTTGTTCCTTACTACGTCTCTAAAATTCCACTTTGATGCAAAAGACATCTTTTTAAATATACCTTTTGTTGTAATATTTAAGCTACCTTTCTTTACCTTTGGTAGTTCTAATCTAAGCGTTTCAGCAGGGCTTCTTTTTAGTTCTTTCCTGCAGGTAAAATATGTAATTAAAGAGGTAAGAACTACAGTTAATACTGCAACCGCGTAGCATCCTAAATTTAAAATAGCTTTTCCATTTGGCACTTCAAAGTATTTCATTTCCATGTTTATAAATACTTCGCCTAAAAAATATCTTCCAAGAAGCATACCACATATGCTAGCTACAAATGATACAAAAAATCCATAACCTATATAATGAAGTGATATTTTGAAGTTAGAAAACCCTAAGGCCTTTAGCACGCCAATTTGCACTCTCTGCCTTTTTATAACCCTAGTCATAGTAGTTACAACTGAAAGCATAGCTATGAATATAAATAGACCTGAAAATATACCAACATAGCCTTTCCCCTCATCTATTTCTCCTTGATACATGCTATATGATGGGGTATCCTCTATATCAATAATTGCAAGACAGCTATCCAATGGCTCTATTTCATCTTTTACCTTATTTACATCTACATTCTCTTTTACATCTACCATCAGATAATTATATGGTATATATTTTTCATATTCAAAGTTTGGAAAAGCAAGCTCAAAAATATTTTCATCTGTAATGCCTGCCTTTTTCATTACCATTTCTTTTATATACTTTTCTGGTATTTCATTTGAAGATACATATACAAAACCATATTTTTGCCTATTAGGAAGAAGCTCTGATGCATCTTTTACATCATACAAATGGTCAGGTACATTTATTATGCCAGCAATTTCTTCTTCTAGCTCTAAAGTATCGTACTTAAACTTTATACTGTCTCCTACTTTTAAATTATTTTCTTTTGCATAAAACTCATCAAGCCATGCTCCGCTTTTTACTTTTATCAAATTTCTCGCCATCTACTACATAAAATTTAGAGATTTCATTTGATTCAATAAAAGAAACTAAATAGTCTTTGTCGCTATCTAAAGAGTTATTTGCATTTATAACAAGTTTTCTTTCTGCAATATTTACGCCTTCTATATTATTTACTGTATTTAAATCTTCTTTAGAAAATCCAGTTCCTAGTACATTTAAGTCTTGAAGGTTATTTTCTCTATAAAAAGTATCTGAAGTTTGCTGCATACCTTCCATATATGCCTCAATACCACAGTATGCCATAACGCCAATTGTTACCATTAGAAAAATAGTTATAAACTGTGACAGATTAAGCCTTATATCTCTTAGCATCTTTTTTAAAAGCATTACCACTCAACCTCCTCAATTTTCTTTGGAGATTTATTTATCTCATTTGACTCTACCTTTCCATTTTTTACTCTTATTACTCTATCTGCAATTTCTGCAATTAAGCTATTGTGTGTAACAATTATTACTGTGTTTGCTCCTTCATTTGCATCACACTGCTTTTTTAAAAGTTTTAATACTTCTACTCCTGTTTTTGAATCCAGTGCTCCTGTTGGCTCATCACATAATAAAAGTATTGGGTCTTTTGCTATAGCTCTTGCAATAGACACTCTTTGCTGCTCACCTCCAGATAACTGGTTTGGAAATTTTGACTCGTGTTTTAAAAGTCCTACTTCCTTTAATACTTCTCTTGCATCTTTTGGCTTTTTTACAATATCATTTACTATTTGGACATTTTCAAGAACAGTAAGTGTAGGAAGTATGTTATAGAACTGGAATATAAAGCCGATATTTTCTGCTCTATAATTTGTAAGCTGATTATCTGTATATTTAGATATATCCTCGCCGCCTACTATTATTTCTCCAGAAGATGGTTTATCCATGCCACCAAGTAAATTAAGTATTGTTGATTTTCCTGCTCCACTTGGTCCTAAAATTACTACAAACTCTCCTTCGTTTACTGAAAAAGTTGCTCCACCGAAGTGCATTAAATTCCTTTTCTCCAGTATAATATGTTTTCTTTACATTTTTAAACTTTATTAATTCTTTCATAAAATCCGCCTTTCTAAATATATGAAGTTTTATTCATATTTACATAGCACATTATACTTCTTAATATATTTTAAGTCAAGATAAAATATGAAATATTTTTCACATATTATAAAAAATTTAAAATTATTATTCACCACTTGACATATTATGTAAAACTATGATATAATACTTGTCAAGTAAAAGCAGCTGTACTCTTTAGTTCATTAACTAAAAGGACAAAAATTATTTTAGGAGGATTTTACTATGTGTAAAGAAAAGACCACAAGCGTGCCTGAAGCATCTCCATTAATTACAAAGCTTACTAATGCAGTAGTTTTAAGACGTGAAAAACTAAAGTAGAAAGCTGATTATTTTTCTGAAGCGCTTGTAAATGCAATATGCAGAAAAATACTTTCTGATAATACCGTAAACGTACTAGACGAGGACAGTTTCATTGTAAAGGTAAATGATATTGCATATATTGAGGGGCAACCCATTTTTAAACTTGAAGTAATGCAATATGATAATGCTTTTGCAGAAAAACTTTCTGATATTTATGATGAGGCAAGTAATCTCAAGAAGAGGGTTATATCAAATATTAGCTATCATTATGACATAAGCCAAGAACAGTATGACATTTATTTCAGGACGTTATTTTCAAACAATATAGATACATATTATCTTCATGATGCAGAAGATGACGAATGGTATTTGTATTTTATGTTTACGATTAATGAAGAATAAAAAAACTATATAGGAGGACTTTGCTATGATTAAGTATTTAAAGTTAGCCAAAGAAAAATTAATCGCAAAGAAGCAAGAAAAGATGCTGAAATGTTTGCAAATTGTCTTTTTAAAGCAGTCTATGAAGAAATTTTAGAAGACGATTCAATAGACCCTACCTGCGATAAATATTACGTAAGGATTAATAGCTTTAGCTATAACTGTGAAAGTGAAGAAGAGTATTCCTTTGATGTAGTAATTGAAGAATATCTTGATAAATCGTATGAACTAAAGAAACTCACTTTTGAAAGTGTAAGGGATATAAGAAATATTGCTACGCTTGACAATTCTACATGGAAAACACTTCTTAAACTTTTTGTTGAAGAAGATGTAGAATGCTACACTGCTGAAGTAGGTTGTGTGCTCTATTTAGCATTTAAAGTTGAAGATGATGATGTTAAAATAGAATACTAAAGTATAGTAATGTTCATTAACTAAAAATCAAGCTTAAGTTATAATTACAGGAGGACTATTTATGAAGGACAAAAATGATACGTCAAGAGCATATCTCGAGCAAATTACGAATACAATAAGAATAAAAAAAGAAAACCTTCAGTGTGAAGCTGAAAATTTTGCTTCAAACTTAACAAATGCTATATCTGCAGCAATATCTTCAAATGATAATCTAGATATCTACGAAGATGACTCATACATTGTAAAAGTTAAATCTATCAATAAAGATGAAAACGGTGACTTTGGCTTTTCACTTGATGTTATGATTCATGACACTATTTTAGCAGGTGGTTTTTGCAACATTTTTAGTGATTCGTTTGGCACAGATAGAGATGTAGTATCAAAATTTGTATACCCGTATTTAAATTCTAAACCTATTGAATGTGACGTAATCTTCAGATACTTATCTAAATGTGGCTTTGAGGTTTTCTACGAAGAACCAGAAGATGGTAAATGTTATTTGTGCCTCATATTTACTACTTTAGATGAAGAGTAAACTTCTATAACTCACTTTTTTGCAAATCATTATATTATTTAGGTTCCTATATATTTTAGGGAACCTTTTCTTTTTTCTTGATTTATAATTAAAATAAATATATAATGTTAAAGAGGTGTAAAAAATGTCAGAAACAAGACTGCCTAAACAGCAAGGTGCTATTGATAAAAGAAATAGAATTATAGAAAAAGGTTTTGAACTCATGTGTGAAAAAGGATATTATAACGTATCTACTCCAGAAATTGCAAAAGTAGCTGGTGTCTCTACAGGAATCATATATCAATATTTTAGTGACAAAAAGGATATATTTATAGAAGGCGTTAAGAATTATTCTAACTCAATAATGTTCCCTATGCTACAGATTATTGAGAAAAGTAATGAAATAAAGGATTTTAACACACTTCTAGATGAAATTATAGACAAATTTATTGCTTCACATACTATGTCAGAAAAAGCACATGAACAGCTTCTTGCAATGTCACATCTAGATAGTAGTATTGCAGAAATAATTAATACTTCCGAGCTTGAAATGACAGAAAATATATCTATGCTTTTGGAAAAGAATAATATAATGTTAAATAATTCCCTAGAAAAGGTACATATAATATATGGTATTTTAGATAATTATTGTCATGAAGTTGTATATCATAAACATGATAAAATTGATTATAATATTATGAAAGAAAATGTAAAAGAAATTATCTTGTTTGTTTTAAAAAATAGATAAAATTAAGCGGCTGGAAATTAATCCAGCCACTTTTTGATAAGTTTTTTAGGCTACAAGCGGAAGGCTAACCTTGATTTGCCTACATTCCTTCTCGATAATAGCAAGTAATCCTGCTGCATAGCGGTACTTGATAATACCATTACAGCGCTCTTCGTAGCTATCTGAAAGAATAAGCTTACCAGCCATTTCCAGTGCCTGAAGAACTTCACCGAAGAGGTTATTTACAAACTTGGCTTCAAGTACTATCACATCTTCCGGAGAAAATTCCTTAACTTCTTCAAGGACTTCTTGAACCACCTGCTTAGCCTCTGCTGTCTTTCTCATAATTGTCTGATAATCCATCATATTATTATAATCCTCCATGTTTCACTCGCTTAAATATTGCGAGAATTTCAAAAAAACTTACTAATAACATTATAACATATATATAACCAAATGTCAAGTTATGTAAACAAGTTTGTGTATATAAAAAGACACTATGCATAATTCATAGTATCCCTTTAATATATTATTTAGCAAGTTTCTTTTTGTTTTTTAAAACATCTACTACATAAGTTATAGCAGTTAAAATAACAGTTATACTTAGTAATATAACAATATACTCACCTTTAAAGTTTGTCATAGTAGGTACTAATATTTCCCTTAATAAGTTAATAGCATATGTCATAGGAAGTACATTTGTAAATGTTTGGAAAAATTTATTTATAGTCTCTACTGGGAATGTACCACCTGATGCTGCAAGCTGAAGTACTAGTATAATTAAAGCTAAAAACTTTCCTATGTCTCCGAAGTTTCTAATCAAGAACTGGATTATACTCATAAAAGTTATGCCAATTAATATACTTGAGAATATGTATAAAAACATATTTTGTATTTCAAAGCCTAGCCCTACTTTCAAGAAAGTTGCTGTTATAACACCATTTGCTGCGCCAAGTAAAATATACATTGCGTTTTGCTTGAACTTATTTTGAGAAGTGCTATCAAATATACCAAATCTGCTATGTTTATCGTAATATAGCACTACATAACACATAAGAGCTCCTACCCACAAACCTATACATAAAAATAGTGGTGTAAATGCAACTCCATAAGATGAAACATCTCCATATGCTTCCGTTTTAAACTCAACCGGGTCTTCAGTAAATGTATCTAATCCGTCTAATGAGAATAATGCATCAACTGTTTCTTCTTTTCCTTTTATAACTTCCTCCTTAAAAGTACTAACACCTTCTACTAGTCTAGATGAGCCATCTTTTGCAGCACTAGCACCTTCACTTAACGCATTAATACCGTTTTTTACATTAGTAGATGCACTAGTTAGTGAATATAGCCCTGTGCTTAAGTCAGATGAGCCTTGTGCAATTTGACTACTTCCACCTTTTAACTGGCTTACTCCACTTTTTAGGTTATTAGTACCTACCTGCACTTCAGATAAAGCTGTTACTACACTTTGAATACCATTTGTTATTTGGCTAAGTGAGCTAGCTTTCGTAGCAAACTCTGCTGTGCCAGATTTTAGTCCTAATGCTCCTGCTTTTAACTTTGCTGCATTTTCACCTGTAAGTGAAGCAGAATTTGTAGTAATATCTGAACCATTCTTATTTAATGCTACAGATGTTTCTTTTAGCTTACTGCCTGCTGCCATTAGTTTTGTTTTTGTGCTACTGTCTAGAGTAACATTTGATAGTATAGAGTTTATTGTATCTATATAGCTATCTACACCCGCTGTATACTCAGTTACTCCTGCTATATACTGATTTGTATATGAAACAAAACTTTCTGTACCTGTAACATAAGTATTTACCCCTTCATTTAATGTTTCTGCTCCTAAACTTATTTCTAGGATTCCACTTGATAGTTTGTTTATGCCTTCTTCTCCTTCAGTATTTAACTTATTTACTCCTAAATTTATTTCTGTAATAGCTGAATCTAATGTAGTAGCACCATCATTTAAACTTGTAATTGCCCCATCAATTTTAGATGCTCCACTTTCTAAATTTTTGCTTCCTTCATATGCTGAGTTTAGCCCAGCATTAAACTCGTTATAACTTGAATTTAATGTACTTGCGCCATCTGAAATACTACTAATTCCACTGTCCAAACTTTGAGCGCCTTCTAGTATTTCTGATGCTCCATCAATTATACTGTCTAAGCTGTTTGGAACCTCTTCTAATTTTTCTCCTAAATTTTCTACAATTTTACTTGCAACCTTTGCTTGAAGTTTTATTTCCATTGACTTTACTGCACTTCCAATAATCTGTGTTGCTAAATAATTATTGGCCTGGTTTGGACTATATGTAATTATTGCTTTTTGCTTTTGATTTGTAGATGCACTATTTAAGGTTTTTGTGAAATCTTTTGGAATTGTAATACTAGCATAATACTTATTTGATTTCATGCCTTCTAATGCTTCCTCTTCAGTTACTTTACAAATATTAAACGTTCCGTCTTCTATTAGACTATTTAAAAATTCTTCTCCTTGATTTTCTTTTTCCTCTCCCTCATCTAAATTTACTACAGCGATATCAATACTGCTTAAGTCACCATATGGGTCCCAATATGATTTTAAGTAAAAAAAGCTGTAAATTAGTGGAATAAAGAGGACAACTACAAATATTACTATTTTCATTGCTAATTCTTTTTTCATTTTATATTACTTCCTTTCTTAAACCATTTTTTAATATACTTGCAATACTCTTTGCTATCATTTGTTCATCTAACTTTTTATGTTCATTATTCCAATCAATCATTAGTGCTAAATACATTTTATACACTAAAAAAGCTGTAATGTCTAAATCTTCATAAGTAATGTATTCCTTTTCTTTTGCAATTACAAGCTTTGACTTTATATAACTTTCTACTTGTTCATCTATCTTTTTTAGGTTATTTGCTATCACTTGATTTTTTAAAAGCTCTGCTTCCTTGTATATTATATTTAAAAAATCTCTACTTTTTCTATACTCTAATAGCTTGTATATTACTTCATTTACCATCTCAAAAAATTCTAAATTACTGTTTTCTACTTCTTCAATTATATTTTTCATATTAAGTACTTCTTCTTCTATAAAATACTTAAGCAGTTCCTCTTTACTTTCAAAGTACATATATATTGTTCTTTTTGTAACTCCTGCTTCCATTGCAATCTCATCCATAGATACTCTTTTAAATCCAAATTTATGAAATAACCTTCTTGCAGCTTCTACTATTTGTTCTTTTTTCATGACTTTTTCGCCTCCTTTTCAATGAATTGTACAAGTATACCATTTCAGTATATTAGTATACTATATTAATATTCATAAGTCAAGAAAAATATTTATAATTAGCACAAAAAAATTAGAGAAATTTTCATCTCTCTAATTTATCATTATAAAACACTAAAATTACATATCTTTTTTTGCTGATAGCACTTTTTTAGCTATAACAAACAAGCTTACAATTGATACCATAGCTACTAGTGCAAATACTAATATACTATCACCTGTTGATGGATTAGTTAGTGTATACACATCTTTATATGTTAGTGCATATGTTGAAAATGCATCTGTCTCAAATGTTACATTTTCGCCAGAAACAGTTGTAGGTAGTTCTTCTGCTACACCATCATGTACTCTTATTACTAAATACTCTCTTGTATATCCTGCTGCTACTTCTGGTATATCTTTTGGTATAGATACTGTAACTGCAATTTTATCATTTAATTTTGTTACCTTACCTTGTACTTCACTATCTACTTTTACTAAAACACTTATATCAAAATATGATGCTACTTTTGCTACTGTAGATATTTTCTCTTCTACTTTCTTAGCATCTTCTTCTACTTTTGATTTATCAATAGCTTGTGATGATACTTCTACCTTTACAGATTTTCCTTCATTTATTGCTGTTACTATTTTTTCTGCTAAATCTTCACTTATTCCTGAAACTTTTTCTCCTGATAATACTTCAGTAATTAAAGCTTTTACTTGCTCTGTTGCTGCAGTTTCTACTTTATCATCTGTTTCTTCTGCTTCAACAATTATTACTTTTTCTTCAGTCTTATTTTCAGTTTCATTTTTAGTTTCTTCTTCCTTTACTGCTTCTTCAGTCTTTTCAGTTTCATTTTTAGTTTCTTCTTCCTTTGTTGCTTCTTCAGTCTTTTCAGTTTCATTTTTAGTTTCTTCTTCCTTTGTTGCTTCTTCAGTCTTTTCAGTTTCATTTTTAGTTTCTTCTTCTTTTACTGTTTCTTCTGTTTTATCAGTTTCGTCTGTTTTTTCTTCTTCATTATTTTCTTCTTCTACTTTTGGCTCAACATTTAAACTTGTAGCTTTTACAATATAATTGAAGTAATTAGTTTCTATTTTTTCTGTAACATCAGTAAGAGAAGCTGCTTCAACTGTTTCGTTTAGTATTAAAATGCTATATTCTTTTCCATCTCCTAAAGTTACTTTGTCTTCTGCAATATCATACACGTAAGTATGCTGCTCTCCATTCATATAGGTACTATATGCTCCGTATTCTTTTCCATTTGCATCAACTGAAACAGCACAGTTACTCATATATTCTGATGCAACATATTTAGTTGATATGCTTTCTCCAGAGTCTACATATCCTAGTGAATCAAATTCTTCATTAAGAACCCATATTCTATCAACTGTTTCATCTGCTATATATATGTCATTTTCTTCAACATATATCATTGGAGATAAATAGCATCCAGGTTTATACACATTGTTTCCATCTTCATCTGTAATAAAGTCGCCATTTTCGTCTTTTACTGCCATAGTAATACTTCTTCCTCTGCCATAAACTTTATCATCTTTTGTGCAAAGAGTATAACTATTTTCATATTCACTAGGCATTATAGCGGTAATGCTTTTTGGCATTTCATAGCTGTCTTTTTCTTTTACTACTGTTATTGTTTGTCCATTTTGTAAAGTTATTGCAGATGCTTCATCTGTTACTGATGAACCAGAAATAACTATAACATTTTCTGATGCAGATAGGTTTAAAGTAACTGAACTTGCAACCACAATTTTTGCACTAGCACTTTCTCCTGCAATCATAATTGCATTTTCTACAGTTTTATTTTCATTGATAGTTAAAGTTCCATCTCCTGTTATAGTTAGAGCTCCAGCATATCCTAGTAAATGCGCTATAGAGTTATTACCTTCTACATTAATTTTAAAATCTGTGCCCATTTCATTAAAGCCAATGCCATATTCTGTTACAACATTTTTTAAATTTAATGTGTTTGTTGATTTGTCATAAGACACACCTTCTAATGCACTATTATTTACATTTCCTTCAGCTAATATACTTATGCCATCTGCTTGTTCATGTGGATTGTACAAGCTAATAAATGAATAATAGTTTGTAGCAAATACACTTGTATTACCTAGTGCAAAAAATACAAGTAATATGCTAAAAGTTAAAATAATAAATAAATTTTTAGTTTTCATTTTATCCTCCTTTTCTAAAAATCAAATTAATTATATCATAGTATTACATTAAAAATTCACAAATTGACATTTTGTCCTTGACATTTCAAAAAAAGTCATAAAATTTGCTTTAGTTTTTGGTATAATATAGCTATAAATATGGAGGGAAAAAATGAACTTTGAAACCACAATTAATAAATATATAGAGCTACTAGATTGCTCTTTAGTTGATATTTCTACTCTTTCAGGTATTTCTATTTCTGTTATAAGTAAATATAGGAAAGGAGTTAGAAAGCCAAAAGCAAATAGCAAGCAATTCCAAAATTTAATTAATGCTCTTCTAACAATAGCTAATAACAAACATATTACTCTTCAAAAAGATGAATTAGTAAATGAATTTATGCAAAGTTTAAATGCACATTATATTGATTTTGGAATATTTAGAGATAATTTTAATTTTTTAGTATGTAGTTTAAAAATTAACCTATCTTCTCTTGCATTAGCAATGAACTATGATTCATCATATATTTCGAAAATAAAAAACGGAAAAAGAAAGCCGGCTAACAATTATAAATTTGTACAGGACTTTACAAATTACATCGCTGTGCATTATAAAAGTGATGAAGATAAAGAGAAGGTATTTAATATAATTGGTATTAAAGCAAGTGAACTAAAAAATAATGAAACATATGAAGATGTTATTTTTAACTGGTTATGTACAAATAAGAAAAAAATTACAGAAAATGATGCAATAGATAGATTCTTGCAAAACATTGATGATTATGATATTGATAACTTTAATGATGTGGTAAAAAAAATAAAATTTACTTTGCCTTCTACTAATATTTTAATTCCACATAGTAAGGACTATTACGGCTTTAAAAATATGAGCGTGGCAGAAACTGAGTTTATTAAGTCTACACTTATGTCAAAATCTACTAATACTCTATTTTTATATAACGAAATGCCAATGAACGAAATTGTAAATGATATAGCACTTAGGAAAAAATGGATATTAGGTATTACTATGATGTTAAAAAAAGGAATAAAACTAAATATTATTCATAATATAAATAGGCCTTTAAATGAAATGCTTTTAGGACTGGAAATGTGGATTCCATTATATATGTCAGGAACAATTTCTCCTTATTATTTTGAAAATGATATTAATGAACTTTTTATGCACATGTTATGTGTATCTGGAAGCTCTGCACTATCTGGTGAGTGTTTAAAAAGTGATATTAACTGCTGCAAGCTCCACTATACAACTAAAAAAGACGAGATTAATTATTATAGTAGTAAAGCAAAATTTATGATAAATAGTGCAAAACCTTTAATGTATATATATACAAATAAAAACATGGAAAAGTTTCTTGAACTTACCAAAAAGGTAGAAAAGGACTTTCAAAAGGTTAAGCTTGAGAAATATAAAAATACTGAATTTTATATTAACTCAGATAAATGGATAAGTATAAACAAATTAAATAATGAACCTATTTGCTTTGTAATATATAATTCCAAATTAATGAATGCTATAAAAGATTTTATAAAAAATGAAAAGAATAAGTAGCCAAACTGACTACTTATTTTTTATCTGTTTTACTTCATTTTAAATTTCTTTAAAAATATAATACCTATAACAGCAACTCCTAGTATAATAAATGCATAAATTATGCTATCTCCTGTATTTACGTTATTTATAGAGTTGTTATTGCTAGAACTGTTTATCGTACCTTCTAAAACTGAATTTTTCTCAGTAGAATTAGTTGATGTATCATCTTTTTTTTCAGTATTATCTTTATCACTTGTTATATTTTCTTGTTTATCATTTTCATTTTTGTTAAATGTGGATGATTGATTCTCATCATTATTATTTTCATTTTGATTATTATTTTGTGTATTTTCATTACCATTTTGAGAGCTATTTTCCTGCTGACCTTGATTATTGCTATCACTATCACTATTGTTTTGGTTGTCATTACTACCATCGTTATTATCTGCTACAATTAATGTATCAGTATACGTTAAAATGTAAGTTGAAAATAATGATGATTTAAAAGTTACTGTTCCATTATTATTATCAACAGTATCCAATGCCTTAACATCTCCGTTATGAATACGAATAACCTTAAAAGTTCTACTATACTTATTTTCCAATGCAGGTATATCATTTGGGACATCTATAGTTACTTCGACTTCATTGTTTAAATTTGAAATGTTAGTTATACTCTCTTCTTCTGATTTAAGGACAACAGTTATATCTAAATAACTAGATACCTTAGCATTTTCACCCATAATACTATCAATAGATTCTAACTCTTCTTCAGTTATACTGTTTTCATTAGTTTCAGTTATAACGACTTCCACTTTAATAACTTTACCTTCACTTAAAGCCTCATAAATTAAATCTTTTTCTTCATCAGTAAGTGTAGTTTCATCCTCATTTAGTAAATCCTCTATAATCATGCTTGCAACTGAGCTTACTAAGTCCTCTTCTTCTTCACTTGATGAAACAATTTTAGATGCAGCAATACTCACTTTTTTAGCTCTGCCTTCTTCTCCATCTCCAATAGATAAAGTAATAGTAACTTTACCTGGTTTTAACAAAGTAACTATTCCGTTTTCAACTGTAGCTATTTTTTCATCACTAGATTTAGCTGTAACATACTTACTAAGTTCTTCATTTTCAAGCTCTAAATCTAACTCTATATTTTTAGTATCATTTAAAATAATAGTATATGATGTATCCTCTACATTTTTGAATGATGTTACTTCATCTACATAAAATGTTCCATCTTCATTTGTATATGCATAAACTCCTTCTACCAAATCATCTGGCTCAGCTGAATATGTCCCTCCAGATATTGCTATAGTTGAGCCTTTTGAAATACCAGCATCAATTGTTCCAACATCTGATATCATTTCAGCATTCCCTTTTGCTATAATCTCAGTGTTTTTTCCAGAAATATTAACTGTAACTGCACCATATTCAGCAGGAATAGCTATCGTAGCGCTAGAATAACCTCTTGTTCCATCTTGAGTTATATCTGCATCAGAAGAAATTGTTCCATTACTTATTAATGTTCCGCCTGTTATTTTTGCTATTCCTCTATTTAAGCATATTGCGCCAGCTTCACCTGTAATAGTTCCACCAGAAATGTTTATACTTCCAGGCTGTGGAAAGTATATTGCATAGTTATCAGATGTAACTTTTCCTCCTTCTACAGTTATATTTACATTTCCAAGACCTGTTCCATTTGTTGATATTGCAAACGATTCTGAATATATTTCTGCATTTTCTTTAATGATAAGCTTTACTTCATTTTCTTCATCTTTTTCATTAAATGCAAATATTCCTCCAAATATTTTTCCACCTGATATAGTAGCTTCACATGCTGCTTCTTCTAAACTTGATTCTAGTCTTAATACTACTGCACTTTTATCATCTACTTTTTCTATTATTCCATCTGTTACAAATAGTTTTGTACTTAATCCTTCAGTTATATTATGTAAGTATACAGGAGTTATATCTGAACGAACTTCTGCACCAGAAATATTTACAGTTCCACCATTTATATATATTGCATCATTTGTTCCAAAAATTTTTCCACCAGTAAGGTTAGCTTCATTTTCTCCCTTAAAAAATATTCCATGAGTAGAAGATATTACTCCATCTGACATATTAAATTTACCATTTTTATCAAATATTACTGCATACTTTTTAGATATAAGCTCTCCACCACTAACATTTACTGTTGCTCCATCTGTTACATAGATTCCAAAGTTTCCTGTTACTTTTCCACCTGTAATGTTAACAGTAGATGCAGCCTTAAGATTAATTGAATAGTTATTTTCTGAATATATTTCACCTGATTTAAAATCAAGTGTTCCATTTGCTGCTAAAAACACACCTGCATATGTGCTTCCTACTACTTTTGCACCACCTACAGTAACTTTTGATGCTCCCATAAGATACGCTCCATAAGACTTCCCATAAATTTCTCCGCCATTTAACTCAAGTTCTTGACCATCATATACTACAAAGGCATAAGCATTGGATTTTATTATTCCACCATTTATTATTAGTTTTCCTTTTGAGACAACAAATAACTGTTTATTTGCTACTCCACTAGAAAGTCCATCAATAGTTCCACCACCTACACTATCTTCAACAGTAAAAGTTGTATCTGGGTTAGTTAGTGCAAGCCCTCTATTTAATATAGTTAATGTTTTACCATTTAAATCAATGGCAGCACTTGCTTTACTTGCAACTGCTTTGGCAGTGCTTGATGTACTATCTCCATAACTTACATCTTGCATGAGTACAATAGTTCCACCATTTTTATTTGCATATGAAAAAGCCTCATCTATAGTTGTGAAATCTTCTTCACCAACTTTTGCGACTATTTCATCATCTGCATATGCGAAATTAAATAAAATGCTAAACATTGCTACTAAACAAATTGTAACAATATTTTTTAGATTATTCTTCATTTGTAAACCTCCATAACCTTATTCTTTGTAAATTCTACTTCAATTATAATTTTTTTCAATATTATTTTTAAATATCAATTATTTTTCTACATTTTATTTCATTTTTATTTCATTAACTATTGCCTTTGAAAATTATATATATATATAGTTTTCAAACAAAATGTTGACATAAATATGAAAATGTGTTATAATAACTATATAGATGATTAAAGAAATGATTTTTTACAAATGACAAAATATTTTCATATTTATCTTTGGGACCATAAAGGTCCCTCTTTCTTTTATATTCCCTTTCAATTGTACATTAAAATTATAATATAACCAAGAACAAAAATAAATAGAAGCTGATTTTTTTCAACTTCTAATATAATATACAATTATATAAATTTTCACTTATCTTTATTCTCTTTTTTTAATTCATTAAGTATATCTCTTATAGCAGAAACAACAACATATATTAGTAATCCCACCAAGATAAATAAACCACAAGGAATGATTATCCACATAATATTTGTCAACCAATCCCCTATTATAGAAAAAAATGATTCTATTATTTCAAACATAAATTATAAGTCCACCTTTCAAGTAAAAAATATTAATTGTATCTTCATGTGCACAGTTTGAATTTTTCTTTATACATATTTTATGCTTTATGAACAATACTTTGACACACTTATTTGTTAGAAATTCTTGCATCTATACTGATTAAACATTGCATTTTTTTACTTAATTAGAATACTCTATTTCTTCATAAAATTAGATATTGTTTATGTTCTAAAATACTCTGTTTAGCCATTGTAAACAGCCTTCTTTTCACCACAAATCATACACTCACATTTGCTGAAGCTTTTGATATACATTTTTTTCATATTCTTTTAACCCATTTGCCAATTTCAAAAACTGTTTCAAATTTCATAATTTATCCTCCTTTAAATTACTATTTAGAGTTAATTATTAGATTTATGAGTATTTTATCATAGTTATAGATAAAAAGCAAGAGTAGTTAAAAGTTAATCAAAAGTACCTTCTTATATGACTGACAGTTATTCTTTCGGTTCCTCTTTTTCAATTGTTACCCATACCTTATTTAAAGGGAATAACTTGCTCTCGTTATTCATCGTATAGTCATTGCATATCATGGTTAGTTCTTACCCCCCACAAGAGTATTATCAAATTTGCCTTTATCACTTTATAATATACTTTTTTCCGATAATAGGGCATCACCTAGGCCTCTTGAATTCGTTTTTATATAACGCGGCTTTTTGGTAGTAACCCTAATACCTAACTGTCTACGCTTAACCTATTGTATTACTGCAATAAGTCCAAGACTAGCTACTTACGGCATGGCTAGTGCATTTCCAAACGGGATTTTCCACCGTTAAACTATACAACCTACATGGTCGCACCTTATTATATAAAAAAATCCAGCTTTTAGCTGGAAATCAAACATAGTTTTGGCTCCTGCAGTATAGAGGTATGCAAATTTTCCTCTAAAAAAAGAGTTTATTTTCCGTTTCAAATTCAGTCTTAGCAACACTTTGCAAACAAATGTATATACAAGATTATTTTTTTATTACAACCACATTCTTAATATAACATAAAAATTTATAAGAATCAATAATTTATTTATAATTATATTAATGACTTTGACATATTTATAAACTTAATAAAAATAGTTCAGATTAATTTACTTATATTTCATTATTAATGATATAATTTACATTTTATTAAAAATATTTTACATAATATTGAATTCATGTATTATTTTTGATATAATTTGTAAAAAATAATATTATCGTATCTAAATTTAGAGAGGTGATTTATAATATGAAACTATCAAATTTTTTTTAAAGTGCTAAAATTGATGAAAATGTCTATGCATTATTTAACACTTTATTAATGGATGTATTATTTGTAGATTCAGAAGAATATGAAAAAATACTGTCTCTTACAAGTTCTAATACTACTGAATTGTATAATGCAGGTATTTATATTGATGATTCAAAACAAGACGATGATGCCTTAAAAATTCTAATTGAAGAATTTAAAAATAATAATAGAAAAATTGAGGTTATTTACTTTATCGTATCAACAGGTTGCAATTTGAAATGCAAATATTGTTTTGAAGAAAATAGTAAATTTAACAATCATTATGAGAAGAATATGTCAATTGAAACGGCATTAATAGTAGCAAATAGATATTTAGAATATTTAGATAATGAAGAAATTGAATCACCACAAATTGTTTTTTATGGCGGTGAGCCATTAATAAATTGGAGGGTTGTAAAAAAAGTTATAGAATATATTTCATCACAAAATGCGAATATTAAATTTTCTATAGTAACTAATGGTACACTAATCAACGATGAAATTGTAAATTTTATTTCGAATTATAATATTGATGTAGGAATTTCTGTTGATGGTCCAAAATTGATAAATGATAAAAATAGAATATTCAGAAAAAGCCCTGAAAACAGTGTATATGAAGATGTAATAAAAAAATTAGAATTATTTAATAAGAAAGATATACCTTATAATTTATCAATTACAATTTCAGAAAATCTCATTGATAAAAAAGATGAGGTTATTAGCTGGATTAAAAAATCTAATTTTCATAATATATTCTATAATTTATATCATTACGGTGGAAAGTGCACTGATTGGGAGAATTTATATACTAATATAAGTGAATACTTAATTGATTCATATGAAAAACTATCTCAATTTGGAATTATTGACGGAAGAATAGTTAGAAAAATAGATAGTCTTCTCAATCAGAAATTTAAATTTGCAGACTGTGCAGCTATAGGAGCAAATCAGATAACAATAAAACCTAACGGTGATGTTACAATATGTCATGGTTATGTAAAAACAGATAGATACATTCTCGGAAATATCACTACTCAAAGTCTTTTTGATCTTATTAATCATCCAAGCTCTGATGATTGGATAAAATGTTGCACACTTTATAAAGAACAATGTTTGAATTGTGAAGCTCTTTATATCTGTGGTGGTGGATGTTCAATGCAATCAGAAACTTTATTTGATGAACTGAAAAATGTGGATAGAGCATTCTGCATTCATTCAAAAAAAAGTTTAATATGGTTGCTTAAGAAGTTATATTTAGCTTCAATGGAACAAATACTTACGAAAGGAGAATAATGCTATGATTAAGGCTAATGTTTCAACTCTTAAGAAACAGCTTCCCATTGGTAATAGTAATTTTAGTTCTACTTGTCAGTGCGGAATCTGCAGTGGCGGATCTGGAACATGTAAAGATCGTATGTATAAGAGTGCTACTCCCTCTAGTGTAAAAAACTCTTATACTAAGTAACTTCAAGAAAGTAAGTAAGGCATTTTGCCTTACTTACTTTTTTGACAATGAGACTGAAATTCTTGAGCACTTATTCCATATTTTGGTTTTGAGTACTGATTTAAAATATAACCATCTGACAAATCATCTAAATTATTTATTTCTTTTATCCAACATTTAAATGAATTTGATATATTATAAATCGCTTCTTGTTTTGAATTATATTCAAATATTCCTACATCATTTGATGATGAATTATC
>JAFVCY010000049.1 GCA_017478805.1 Clostridia bacterium | reverse complement strand
TGCTAAAACTAGGGATATCAAAAGATGAGGCAAAGAAGGTAGCATATAGCCAAAAAAGGCTACTGGAATAATTGCAAATCAGTGGTAATGCATGTGGCAATATCAAATGAAAGGCTAAAAAAGAAAGGTCTAGTTATGCGAATAGACCATTATGTTAAAGTACATACTGTAATATAAATTGAACCGCCGTATACCGAACGGTACGTACGGTGGTGTGAGATGGACAAATTTACAGTTTCAACTGTAAATTTTCTCTACTCGATTCATGTTTAATATAAATTTAAAAAAATAACTATTTAAATTATTGATTTTTATTTTATATATTATATAATATTTATGTAGATTTTAATTCTACACGCAAAAGATAAATTATTGGAGGTTGAAATGGATATATTGAAAATATCAGCAAAATCAAGTCCAAACTCTATTGCAGGTGCAATAGCAGGACTTGTAAAAGAAAATGGAAGAGCAGAAATGCAAGCAATCGGAGCAGGAGCAATTAACCAAGCAGTAAAGGCAGTAGCAATAGCAAGAGGGTTTGTTGCACCAACTGGAATAGAGCTAGTATGTACTCCATCATTTACAGAAGTAATGATTGACGATGAAGAAAAGACAGGAATAAAATTTTCAGTTGAACCCAAAGTTCAAGTGTGATATTTATAAAATTGGTATAAATCTTCTTGACAAACCTTCTTTTGTATTATATAATATTTAGGTAATAGTTTGAGAACATAGTGGCTTTTTGCCCTGTTCATAACAAAAAGGGGGATTTAGAAATGGCACAACCAAAAAGAAGATGGTCAAAAGAAAGAACAAATACAAGACGTGCTACATGGAAATTAGAAGAAGTTAATCTTTCAAAATGTCCAAATTGCGGAGAGGCAGTACTTTCTCATGTAGCTTGTCCAGCTTGTGGTTATTATAACAAAAAACAAGCAGTTGAAATAAAAGAAAAAACTACATCAGATAACAAATAATATGAAAGCTTCACTACTTCTGTATGTAGTGAGGTTTATTTGTCTTTTAGGAGTAAGTTAATGAATAAAGAGTATATAGATTCTTTAAAAGAATTATTAGTAGATGAAAAAAGTGCTTTAAATGCATATAGAGAAATGATGGCAAATAGATATAATAGTGTAGAAGGAAATTTTTCTTCAGAAGGTTCAACAGATAGTTCTGGAAATATTCAGGAGCTTGGAATGGAGCCACCTGAAGAAGATGATGAACTTTCTTTGTAGTAAGTAGGATAGAATATGGATTTAAAGGTAGTATATGAAGATAATCATTTGATTGTTGTAGTAAAGCCACCTGGCACTCCTGTACAAGCTGATAAAACTGGTGATTTGGATTTGCTTTCTATGATAAAGGAATATATAAAAGAAAAGTATGGTAAACCAGGAAATGTATACATAGGTCTAGTCCATAGGTTAGATAGGATGGTAGGAGGACTTATGGTATTTGCAAGAACTTCAAAGGCAGCGTCAAGACTTTCAGAGTATATTAGAAATAGAGAGTTTAAAAAGCATTATGTATGTATTGTAAATGGCTGTTTAAAGGGAAAAGGAACACTTAAAGATTATTTAGTAAAAAATGAAAGACTAAATATGAGTAAGGTAGTATCAAAAGACGTAAAAAATGCAAAAGAAGCAATTTTAGATTATGAGGCAATTAAAAATTTTGAGTTTAAAGGTAAGAAATATACTAAAGTTAAGATTATACTAAAAACAGGTAGACATCATCAAATAAGGGTGCAAATGGCAAATTTGGGATATCCACTTTATGGGGATATAAAGTATGGAAATAAGGTAAATAAAGTAGGTCAAAATTTAGCTCTATGGTCATGTTATTTATCGTTTTATCATCCTACTAAGGATGAATACTTAGAATTTTCTATGATGCCAAATGAAGTAAATGATGTTAGTTACATAATAGATGACGTATGGAAGGAATAAGTTATGGATTTAGATTTACTAAAAGAAAACTATAAATCATTAAAAGTTCAGTTTGAAAAACTATATAATGCATGTAGAATAGAAGAGCTTAAAGAGCAGTTAGACAAGCTAGAAAAAGAAACTGCTAAACCTGGGTTTTATGAGAATAGTCAAAGTATGGCAAGTATTCTTTCAAATATTAAACTTTTGTCTAGTAAGGTAAAAAAATTTGATGATATTTTAGCTAAATTAGATGATATTGCAGTATATATTGAACTTTTAAATTCCGATGAGGATTATGTAGCGTATAAAGAAGCGGAAAAAGAGATTCAGCAGTTAAATGAAAAAATAGGTAAATTAGAGATAGAATCTTTACTTTCTAGCGAGTATGATGCAAATAATGCTATTGTTTCAATACATCCTGGAGCTCGGAGGCACAGAATCACAAGACTGGGCTGAAATGCTACAGAAGATGTATCAAAAATGGGCACAAAAAAATGATTATGATGTAGAAATTTTAGATTATCAAGTAGGAGAAGAAGCAGGAATAAAGAGTGTTTCATTTTTAGTTAGAGGATTAAATGCTTATGGATATTTAAAGTCTGAAAGTGGGGTACATAGGTTAGTTAGAATTTCACCTTTTGATAGTAATAGTAGAAGACATACGTCTTTTGCCGCAGTTGAGGTAATGCCTGAAATATCAGATGATATAAACTTAAATATACGCAGTGAAGATTTAGAAATTGATACTTTTAGGGCAAGTGGTGCAGGAGGTCAGCATATTAATAAGACTGAATCTGCAATTAGAATTAAGCATATTCCAACAGGTATTGTTGTAGGGTGTCAAACTGAACGTTCACAAATTCAAAATAGGGAATATGCAATGAAAATGCTTAGAGCTAAACTTTTTGATTATGAAAGGAAAAAACAGGAAGAAGAAAAAGCTAGAATAAAAGGAGAAAGTTTAGATATAGCATGGGGGAGTCAAATTAGGTCATATGTTTTTTGTCCATATACTTTGGTTAAAGACCATAGGACAGGTTTTGAAGTAGGAAATATAGAGGCTGTAATGGACGGAAAAATTGATGATTTTATGTATGAATATTTAAGATATATTAGTAAATAATATATAGGAGGGGTTGATTATATATGAGTAATAATGTAAAAAATGGAAGTGGAGCTAAAAAAGGAAATGGCGAAATTAATAATAATTTAAGGATAGGAGTATTTATTGTATGTGTTATACTTTTATTTGTGTTAATAGTTGTTTTAGTAATACCTAAGAATCCTACTAATACAAGTAGTAGTGGTAGTAATGTTAGCACAAATAGCGTAGCAAATGAAGAAAATACTACAGTTGAACTATATAAAAAGGCAATTGACACTATAATGTCAGCAAATAGTGATAAAACTTCAAATGATTCTTATGTGTCACTTCCAACTGACGAACTTATTAATATAACTACCTCTGAGAGTTTGTCTAGTACTGAAAAACAGGCAATAATTGATTATTTAAAGAAGTATAACAAAACAGTTTATGATTATAACTATGATGAACTTAAGCAAAAATATGCAGATGAAAACGGTAACTTCTATGGTAGCCTTATAACTATTAATGCACAAAAATTAAGTAATAATAACATTGTACTAAACTTAGCATGGCATAAAACTGTTGGTGATGTTTGGATGCAAAGATATACTGCTACATTTGCAAATAATACTTGGACATTAAAATAATAACAAAAAAGTATATTATTTTTATAAATATAACTAGTACATATAAGTGCTAGTTATATTTTTGCTTTTTTTGTATCATATTCCTTGAATTATGATATATGCTGTGGTATAATATTTTCACGTTACATAAATATGAAAAAGGAGTGAATAATTATGGACATCTCTGAAAGACCAGATGTATTTATTGATGTAGATGGAACACTTTTTGATACTTTTAAGGAGGACGATAAGAGAATAGTAAAAGAGATATTTGGCAGTAATGTAGTTATAAAAATAATTGATAGTATCTTATGGAAGATCAATAGCTTAGACTATATTTCTAACTCAATTGTATTTTTAAAACTGCGGTTTCTAATTTACAGTATTTTTTCTTTTAAGAAGTATTCGGTAATAATATCTAAGTATGAAAATATGTATAAATATTTTTTGAATAGATGCTTAATGAATATAGACAGTGATAAACTTAAAAATCTTAAAAGAAATTATGATGTGCATATTGTAACAAATAACCCCTTTTCTATAGATGTAATTGAAAATTATTTTGAACACATTATATTTTGCAAGCATACTGCTCATAGAATTAGAAATATTGAAGAGCATATGCTTAAAAAAAGTGATAATTGTATAAAGTATTTTGTCGGAAATAACTATCAAGATGATGTTGAGATAGCTAAAAAAATGAAAGCAAAATCAGTTTATGTAGGAAGTAGCAAAATAGTGAAAAAGCTCATGCCATATAAATGTGTAAAAAGCTTTGATGAAGCACTTGATTTTTTACTTATTTCGTGTAGATAATTTATCTGCACGATTTTTCTTTATATTGCATAAAATACAATAGGTGTTTATATGGTTTTTAAAGATATATATGAAAATGTAAAGAAGGTAAAAGAGGAAGATCCAGCTGCAACTAATATGATTACTATTTTTCTACTTTATCCTGGTATTCATGCATACATGATATATAGGTTATCACACTTTTTGTGGAAGGTAAAATTTAAGTTTACCTCAAGGTTTATATCACAGCTTGGAAGATTTTTAACTGGTATTGAAATACACCCAGGTGCAACTATTGGAAAAAGACTATTTATAGACCATGGGATGGGAATAGTTATAGGTGAGACGGCAGTAGTTGGAAATGATGTTACAATTTATCATGGAGTAACACTTGGTGGAACAGGAAAAGCAAAAGGAAAGAAGAGGCATCCAACAGTAGAAGATGGTGTTATAATTGGTGCTGGAGCTAAAATTTTAGGAAATATTACTATTGGTAAAAATTCTAAAGTTGGTGCAGGTGCTATTGTTACAAAAAATATAAATGTAGGAGAGACAGTTGTAAAATTTAATGAAATTGTAAATAAGTGATTAGATAAGAAAATATTCTAATCATTTTTAGTTCATATAGCATCTATAAAATTTTATCATAGAAAGTTTAATCTAGTTTACACAAACTTTTCGATATGCTCTATTTATTTATTTATTTATAAATTAGCATAGAACTGATTTATATAATTTATATAAGGTAGAACAAAAAGTAAATCTTCGATTTACTTCCATCACTAGAATTAATTCTAGTGATGTTTTTTATAAAGAGTTTGCAACCCAAGTTTCCACCTAGTAAAAAATACTAGGCCACATTTTTCTTTATAGGACGTTGTTCTCGCCCCTTATCCATCGCAATTTCTTGGTTTGGACTACTATTTTTTATATATTTCCTTAT
>JAFVCY010000048.1 GCA_017478805.1 Clostridia bacterium | reverse complement strand
TTTGGCCAAAGCGCGGACTTGATGGTGGAAATAAACTAAAATAGAACATAAGAATAATAAATTATGATAATGCATGCCCAGCTTTAGGTGGGCGTGCAAAAAAAGAAATGCCGGACTTTAGACCGGCAAGGAAATGCCGGCCGATAAGGCCGGTTTTCAAATATAACCGAGGATGTATAATATAGGGTGTATAAAAATATATTAAGGAGTATTGAGTGATTAAAACAGATGAAGAAATAATAAAAAGAATGCAAGAGATAAAGAAGAATTATGAAAATTTTAATTATATAATTGAATTTGGAGGTATTTTATTGTATATCCGAAAACCGCGTGCTATGCGCGTGGTTCTAAAAAGCGATAGCATTGTATGAAAAAACCTCCAATGATATAATTAAAATGCAATCTGTCAAATGCAAAGAAATTATAAAAAGGAGGGATTATATAATGAAAGATAACGTTAATAGTTTATCACATAGTAAATAGAATTGCAAATATCATATAGTATTTGTACAGGATAGAGACATGATGAAAAAATTTTCTTGTGTAAAAAAAATTGGAGGTATTTGTTATTGTAAAAGTATAGTTTTGAAGGTAAAGTATACCAAATTTTTAAATATATGCGTTACTAAATTATGTTGACTAATGAGTAGTGGTATGATATAATAGTGCCAAGTTTTTGTTGTTACTTTAATATAATAATTAATTAAAGGAGGATTATTTTTATGAATATAAGTAAAATAGGGAGCATGCACGTAGAAAAAATGTATAGTAACCAAGATTACTTTTATGCAGAAGATAAATTTAAACTTGTTTGTGATGGATGTTCTGCAGGAAAAGACAGTGACTTTGGCACTCGGCTGTTTATAAAAAAGTTTGCTATGCTGCCAGACTATTTAGATGAAAGTAAGTTTGAAGAAAATGCAAGAAAAGTTTTTGAGGAATTACTTGACTTCTTTAGCATAAACACTTTAGATAAAATGGAAAAGAAAGACTATGACTTCGTTATAACCAACATGCTATTTACAATTCTTGCATGTTTTGAAAAAGAAGATAGCTTTGTAGTAAAATTTTTAGGTGATGGATACATAATAACAGAAAACTTCTTAAGAAAGATAAGTTATATAAAAATAGACTATGGCCCATGTCCACCGTATCTTGCATATAACTACATTTTACCTAAGTATAAAGAATCGTTCAAAGAAGAGCTTATGTTTAAAACATATGAATTCCCAAAAAAGCTTTTCTTAAGGGTAGGATTAGGAACAGATGGGATAGAACCTATAGTATTTTCAAATAAATTAAGTAAAGAAGACAAATTTAAATTTGACTCATTTCTTTTAAATTTGTCAGGTGTTCCGGTGCAAAGGAACATAAACCAAGTAGTAAACATGATAAACAGAAATTCTAATAATTTCTATGATGATACAACTATAGTATTTTAAGGAGTGAATATTATGGGTATATTAAAAAAGGTTTTTAAAAAAGAAAAAACAAATAACCCAAGTTCAAAAAATATAAAAGAAGAAAAAACTCTAAATGAAGTAGTAAACGGTAGTAATTCAGAAAAAGCTCCAAAGCTTGAAAAAGAAGAGGAAAAAGCTAAAGAAGAAATTACAGAAAAAGAGCTTATGCAAATATGTAGTGTTGAAGCTAGGAAATTTGGACAAGATGTATATCTTCCGCAAAACTATGACAGTAGTCTCTCAAACACTACATATCCTAATTATAAAAGAGTATATAAGTATGAAAAGAAAGCTAGTATTTGTGAGTTTGTAGTGCTAAATGCTGAACATGATTTTAACTTCATATTTTCGTATATTAAAAAGTTAGATACAGACAGCTTTATTAGGTTCTTTGTTGTAACTCAAAACGGTATCAGAATATCTAATCTTTTTAGTTTAGAAGATGAAGATGTGAAAAATGATATTATTAAATTTTTAGGTAGGAATGAAGAAGGCAAAAAAAATGTAGTGAAAATAGAAGATATTTTTAAAGAAATCATGTTAGATAGTTTTGCACTAGATGATTATAGCACTGAATATATATACAAAGTAGAAAATATATCTCTTACGTTTTATGGCTTTTATTCAGTCATACTAGAAAATATGACAGAAAAGTTTGTAAAAAATTTAGATGGAATTATATCTAAATATGAAACTTCATTTTATACTCTAAGTGATGATGTAGTAGATATTGCAGCTCTTGGCTTTAGAAATATCTACCTACTTTGAAGAAAAAGCTAAAAAAGGAGTGAAATAAATGGAAGACGAAGCTTTAACTACTAAGAAGGAAGAAAAAGAAGTTTTTTCAAAAGAAAATTATGTTAGTATAATCGATAGATTAAAAAAAGCTTCAGCAAGAATTGCACCATTTTTTTCAGTATCTAGTGAGGTGTACGAAGCTTTTTCTTTGCGAATTGATGAAATTAGGAAAAAATATGTAGATGAATTAAATGAGTATAATAACGCCTTTTTAACTAATGAACTAACACTTTCATGTAATCCAGAATATGACTTAAATATACGTAATTTAACTTTAAATCTTGAAAAGGATATAGAAGAATATAACGAAGAATATGAGTATTTATCTTTAAAACAAAGGCTTGAGAAGTTCTTGAAAAATATATCAGAAGTATACATGCAGTTTCTTAAGAAAAAGAAAAAAGAACAGTTATATACTTTAGTAGAAAAAGCAGATAAAAAGCTAAGTGAAATATGCTTAGTATTTAAGCCATATAGTTTAGGTTCAGAAGACAAAACTAGAAAAGGCGAAATAACCTCCTTAATATGCAAATCAAAGTATCTAGTTATTAAATGCAAAATGAGGCTGAATGCCTGCAAAATGTCAGATGATACAAGCCTTTTTAAAGATGAAGAAAGCTTGGCTTATGAGTATTTGAGTTGCGCGTTTGATGATGTAAAGATGCTTGAAACTTTTGTAAATCAGGACCTAAAGTATCATCCAATGCTTGAAAGAGTAAATGATAGAATTACATATTTAAAAATGTTTGGATTTAAGAGTGAAAGTATAGATGTATTAAATCTTGGCTTTTTTGAAAGACTATTCTATGTAGAAGATCTGATTTTTCCAAAGATGTCAAAAGATATTAAAGATGCGTTAGAACTTATATACAAACTTCCATTTCTTGATGAAAACAGTAAGCTATTTATAGCTTTACTAATATCTTGTCAAAGAAAGAAAATAACTCTTAAAGAAATTATGCAGTGTATTATACTTTTTAGTAATGGCTTCATTTCACAGTCTGATGTTTTAGAAGATGTTTTTTATAAACTGGGAGTAGATGGTGTTACTTTTGAAAGTAATAATCTAAAAAACGTTATATCCAAAATGTGCAAGCAGTATAGCATGCCAAATAATACTTGTGAGAATGTACATAATAACAGAAATAGTAAGTATTACTACGCATTTTCTGCATCTTTAGAGGATATAAAAAAATGTAAGAAAGCATTAGACAGAGCTTCAATAAAGTATAAGATAAAAGAAGAAGGTGCGTGCTTTGATGTATATATAATTGATTCATGTAACATGATAATTAGCAAAAGTTAAAAATAAATTGAGGGGTGTAATTTATACCTCTCAATTCATTTTTCTTCTAGAGGTTTGCAATTAAAAAAGTTATATGTTTTATATAATCTAAATTATATAAATCTAGATTATATAAATATAGATTATAATAAACTTATTAAAAAAACATGAAATATAGTGAAGTATTAGAAAAAATATTGACATAATAAATACTGGTGTGGTATAATTTACACGAAAAATTAACCATTCATCTAACTTTATTTTAAGGAGGAAAAAATTATGAGTACAGTAACTGATAATTTAAAGGAAATGGAGCTTTTATGGAACTCAATAAATGTTTTCTTAATAATTATTGATTCTTCCGGCTCAATGCAAAGTTATGCAAAAGAAATGGAAAAAAGGCTTAAAGAATTTTCACGGCGCATGTCACTTATGGACGAGGCAGGCTCAGTCATTATTTCAAGAGTAGACTTTGAAGATAGCTACAGTCAAACAAAATATGACAGAGTAGAAAATTTTAAAACATCATATTATGCAAATGGTGGAACAGAACTGTATAAAGCAATTTATGAAACCCTTCCTACCCTCATAGGTTCAGAAAACGAAGAAGGTGCAGTTCAAATTCTGCAAGACCAAGGCTATGAGCCTAAGTTTACGATTGTTGTTTTCTCAGATGGTGAAGACAATAATGGTAAGAGAAGTAGATATAGGGAAAAAGCTAAAAAAATGGTTGAGCGTGTAAATGAAATGCATGGAGTAACTGCTTTTGTATCTTTCGGAGGAGATATAAGTAGAAATGTAGCAGAAGACCTTGGCTTTAAAAATATTGATAGTAAATATGATTTAGAGCAGGCTTTTGAAGCAATAACCTCTTCATGTATAAGGCAGTCACAAAGTGACGTTTCTCTCACAGATACATTTTTCGACAATAACTAAATAAAGGAGGGCATGCTTTTTTTAGCTGCCCTCCTTAAATACAAATTAGGAGGCAGTTATGTTTAACTTCTTTAAAACTAGAAAATTACTCAAAGTAATCGAAAAATCAGAGAAAATTGTAGCAAGAAAAATGCCAAACTGGCTTAGAAATATAGATATAACAAATATAGTAAGTAATAACATGCTTTTAGAAGTAAAAGATTTTTCTTTAAAAGACGCACACGAAAGAAAAATGTTACTTAAGGTATATAATGTGCTTAAAGATTCACAGATGTACTTTTCAAAGATGAAAGTAATCCCTATAATTTCTAAAAACCTTGAAGAGCTACTTGGAATCATATTTTATGCAGAAGACAGAAAGGAATGTTACTATTGGAACATAACCAAAAAATGTAATGTAGCAGCATATATGCTTATGTGGCATAAGATTTTTTCGGATTTAAACAGCGGAGGAATATCTATAAATGAAAGTATTAACTTATTTAAGTTTGATACAGATATATTTGAGCACTTTTATGCCTCTAAAGAAGTAGATTTTGAGCATCAGGAGTGGATTTTTGCAAGCACAGTATTTAAAGAAATAGCAGTAGGTGAGAAAATTTGTCCTTACAATCAACTCTACATCTTTATATCCCCAAAGCTTCAAGAGTATGTAGAAAACATAAATGCATTTCAGTTTAAAGCAGTAGGATATAGCAGGTTATATGAACTAATAATTAATGGTTTTGAAAATGTATCTTTTAACTCAAATAATATTGTGACACTAGCTAAAGATGAATTAGAGCACTATTTTAACAATATTTTTGAGCGTGAAATATATTCAGAAAATAGTCTTGGAAAAGTGTATAAGTTAACAGACAAGATAGGAATATTCATGTATAGCGAGTCACTAGAATATGAAAAGGTTATGAGTCATATAAACTGCACTTTGTCACTTAACTCAACTTTTACTAATATGGTAAACATTAGGGTAAATAAGCCGATGTATACTGCAGTAGGAAATGCAATAGTCTATGATAAATACTTGCTTAAGATACTAGGCTTTTTTGTATACTTAGATATGCAAAATAAGTTAATAAATGAGCAGCCTTTAAAAAGACTATCTATGCTTTTAAATCTTAGTATTATAAATAGTAATATTTCAAAAGACATATCTTTAAGTGATATATGTTATGTAAAGGATGAAGATGAAGTTGAAGAATTTGGCGGCTCTGGATATTTTAATATATGTACTTTTAAAAATAATACCAAAGAAAGATGTATTAATGTAACACATGAAAATATATTTGATGTTAATAATAGGTATTCATATAAAGACATGCTTTCTTTAATATTTAAGCAGTTTGAATATGAGTCAAGAAAAAATGATCTTTTTGTTTCTAACTTTCCAAAATCAGTTATAAAAGCATTTGACGACTTCAAAAACGGCCTTGATGTGCAAAATGATTGTATGATTTTAAATGCAATAAGTAGCCAAGTTCAAATAGATTTGAAATATGAGTCAAATATTTTTCCTTATGTTTTCCCGCATATCTTCCTATCTTCTAGTAAAAATAAAAAAATGATAGATTACTTAAGTAGGTTAAAAGGAAATAGTATAACAGTAGATAGTCCTTTTAGTACATATGCAGGATGCTTTTTTGAAGAAAATGTATATTGGATAAAAGAATACATAGACTCAAAAGTAAAATATGTAATGCCAAAAGTAAAAAGTGTAGTATATATACAAGACTTAGAAGGGTATGTACACATTTTTGGAATCATTTACGAAAAAAGTAATCATACTTTTACTAAATTAGATGGTATTATAGTAGAAGATGCTTTTAAGCTTATTTTAGTCTATTTACATTTTAAAAACTTCTTAAATGAAAACTCTAATGTAGGTAAACTTCCTGAAAATATTGGTATAGACTTAGACAGTTTTGAAATTGGTGTAGATAGTTATGTAAGTAAAAAAATAAATACAAAAGTGATTTTGGATTATTTATCAGACTTAATCTTTAAAAGTAAAGATTCAGATGTTTCTTTAGTTCTTTCTTCTTTGATAGGAAGGACCGTAAAAATTAAAGATAAAAAGATGGTAGTTAGGTTATATGATAATATTTTTGAAAAAAGTGATGTAAAAGATGTAATTTTAGCATTAAACGAACTTAAAAAAAGAGGTAAACTGCTATTTTGCAAAGTTCATAAGTCGCATTATGTAAAAAATAAGTATAATATTTGCCCTATATGTGCAAAGGATTATATTTTTGTGAGTTCTACTGATGAAATTGATGAAGTAATTCAGCAGTTTAAAAAGAAAAATAGGTATGTTTCTTATGTCATATTTAATGAAGATAAAGATGTAGATAAGCTGTTAAATGATATGCAATTAATTCCAAAAAAAGTAATGAAAAATGCTGCAGTAGTGATAAGAAAAATATTTTCTACATCTAAAAAACAGTTAATTGGTTATGTTTATTCAGTTATTTTAAAAAGTGAGAGTAGACTAGTTACCTCTTTACTACGTGAACTGACTAATAAACAAGTGCTTCAAATCTTAGAGCAGTTTGAAAAAATAAATTTATGCGGTAGAATAGATTTCTCTTTAGTAACTGATATCTTTGATGACTTCGTTATAACTTTATCTGATAACGGTGCTAAAGTGTATATCAAGAATTTTGAAATAATTTTAAAAAAGATAAAAAAAGTAAATCTTCCAAAAGAAATAATAGAAAGTATTTTTTCACTTTCTGGTAATCTTTACGATTTAAACGAATTATATAAAGAAGTAGCTATATCTAAGATTTTACCTTCGCTTGATAGTTTGTGTAAAATTCACAATTTATGGTACGCATCAATTGAAGGGTGCAAACTTTGCAAAAAAGAAAAAATAAAGTATGCACGTGTTAAAATAACTGAAGATAAACCATTTAGCAAAGGCGGAGAGGCGTATATTTATGAAACAGAAGATAAAGGTGTGCTATTTAAAATGTGGAAGGAAAATAAGGTAGTTATAAGCAAAAAGTATAGGCAAGTTTTGAGTATTATGGCAAAATCATTAAAGGTGAGACCATATAATGATTATGAAGTGTATATAGCACTTCCTAAAGCTATTGCTAAAACTAAATTTGAAGGTGAAGAGTGCATTGGCTACTTGATGGATAAGATAGAAGACTCAAAAGCTCTTCGATTGCTTGAAAACAAGGCAATTGTTTCGATGTATGGTTTTAGCAAACGTGATATTATGCAGATTCTCATAAATTTTGGTAAAGGCCTTTCATATATCCATGAAAATGGTATGTACATTGGTGACTTAAGTGGAAATAATGTGCTTTTTGATGCAGAAAAAAGAGTGTATATTTTAGATACTGATAGTTTTGGAAGTGAAACTATAAAGTCTTCAGCCTTTACTATAGGTTACGTAGATCCAAATGCATTAAATGAGGGAGGAGTTACTACTTCTAAAAACTCTGATTACTACTCCTTTGCAGTAATTGCTTTCCTTATTCTAACTGGTATGCATCCTTTTAAGGGTGTGTATAAGAATAAGCAGATGGATTTGACGGAGAGAATGAAGCAGTGCATATCTGTGCTTGGAAATCATGATATTATACTTCCTAAACATATTTCTAAAGAGGAGTCTTGGGGATGGATGAATGAACATCTAAAGAAAGCCTTTCTTGATATTTTTGAAAATGGCATGCGCTTTAACATTGCTCCTCAGCTAATTATGCAGCTGAAAACTTTGCCTAAAGATGAAGAAAATGATGATGAGAAAGAAAAAGCTTTGGTAGAAGAAATAAAAGCTGAAAAAGAAAATGATGTATATGAATATTTTGACTTTGAAAATGCTATTTTAGCTCATGGAGTAGTAAAATCAAATTGTTTTAAAGAAAAAGTTTGGAAAAACAAGACAAGAATTCCTTCTTTAAGTACTGAAAGAACTCTTGAATCTATAGTTTTTGAAACTCTCCCAAAAAATACTTCTAAACGCTATGATGCAGATTTAAAAATATTAAATATTAAGTTCCTTCAAAAAGGAAAGATGATTGTATGTTATGGTATAGATGTTATAGATGGGGCAAAACATGAAATGGGAGTTTTAGAAGTTAAGTATACAGATGCATTTGATATAACATCTGTAAGAGGGGGATATAATGTAGAGTCTAGCGTTTTACAGCCTTCATATATGGATGTATATTTGCAAAGCAAAAAGTTATATCTACTTGATTTGGGAAGGTGCTATGTAGATTCTAAAATGGGTAGAAAAAGCTTAAATAAAGATGGTGATATAAAAAAAGTGATAGTAGATGATGCAACTGGAAATGTACTTGCTATAGAAAAAGAAAGAAAAATGGTCATTTTTGATGTAAATGAACAAGTTTTGATTGAAATCACTTCTGAACATGATGTGTTTAAAATCATAGATGAGCGGGCTTTTTGCTATTATAACAACTCATTATACATTGTATACAATGACTACATCTTAGCGTATAACTTGTTTAATGGGAATAAAAAAGTATTTAAAACTGAATGTGAAGAACTTAAAAATGCCAAGACAATCTGCAAGACTTACTTTGGCTTTAGAGCATTCCTTTTAAGTGGTCAAATTATAGATATACTTCCAGAATAATCATTTGGTACTCTCTATTAATTTAGAGGGTACTTTTCTTTACAAATAATAACTTATATAATAGTATATGTTATAGTAATAAAGATGTAGAGCTAGATATGTTTTTAGTAAAGTATAAGTAATAACTTATATATTCATATAAATATTGGTGAGAAAGTTCTAGACAAAATAATATTTTTTGTGTAAAATATATTTGAAGGGAGTGTATGTTTATGGAAGATGTAATAAAGTTAGATGAAAAAAAGCAAAAAGTGCAGACTGTGCTGAGTAAAATTGTATATATCGTTTCAAAGATATTACAAGTTTTATCTTGTATAGGAGCATCAATTGGAGTTATTTTAATTATAGTTATTCCTTTAATTTTAAATTATTTTCATTTTGAAGAAGGGAAGGTAATATTTGGAGATAATGATTTTGTAGTAAATTATTCTATTCCAGCTCCTGAAATTAGTTTTGAAGATGAAAGTGGAAATGTTCAGGAATTTAAAGTAAGGTTAGATGAAATTATAAATGCTGCAATTAGGAGATTTGAAAAAATAGATTCTTCATATTATATTATTCTTTTCGAATTACTAGATATATTCTTTATAGCAAGCTCGGTTATTATGTTTTTAGTATTTGGAAAAGTATATAAACTATTTAAAAATATAGCTTCTGAAAATAGTCCATTTAAAGAAGAGAATGCTTTGATTATAAGGAAAATAGCAATGCTATATAGTATAAATGTTGGAATAATAATTCTTAAGTTAATTGTATTAGATGCATTTTTGGGTTCAAATTCATCTAGCAAGATAGATATTAATATGATAGTGCTTGCACTAATTATCTGGATAGTTTCATATATTTTTGAATATGGTGCAAAACTTGAAAAATTAAGAAATGTGGAAAGTGTGGAAAAAGTAGATGAATAAAACAGAAGTTATAAGTAAAATGGTAGAAAAATAAAGAAATAATTATAGATTAAATAACTGAAAAATTGCAATTAGGAAAAGAAGAGTCAGAAAAGCTATATTAAGATGTAATATCTGTAATTGCAATCAAAGTAAAAGATAAGGTAGTTCATCCATTTAGAAGTAAAGAATAAAATTGAGAAAATTATAAAAATGTCAAGTTATCGACCACTTTTGAACATAAACTAAGTAAAAATGGTCGATAACTTAATGTATTTTTAACAAATGTGAGTATTTATCATAGGGGATAAATGATTTTCTAAAATTTCAACTTCTAAGCTCATTATATATAATTTCAGTATACTCAAAAATATTTATGTATTAATGTAAAATTTTCCTTGCCACAAATTACTTTCATTTAAAATTTTATCTATTCCGTTTAAAATCCACTTTTTATGAGTGTTCCACATTGGTGCAACGAGCAAGTCTTTAGGAGCATCTCCAGAAAGTCTGTGAATAACAACTTTAGGTGAGATATGAGTAATTACATAAGTTAAACTATCTAAATATTCAACTAAAGTAATAGGTGTATACTTATTATCTTTATATAACTTTTCAAGCTTTGTATTTTTTACAACGTAACAAGAGTGAATCTTTATACCTTGAATATTGTGTTTATTAATGAATTTAACAGTATTTTCTAAATCCTCTCTAGTCTCGTTTGGAAGTCCTATCATTATATGAACAGTTACATCAATACCAAAGCTATTTAGCATGTTTACTGCTTTTGTAAATACTTTTGATTCATAGCCTCTATTAATGATTTTAGCAGTAGTATCATTTGAAGTTTGAAGTCCAAGCTCTACTGTTACATAGTATTTATTCTCATATCTTTTTAAAAGCATGCATATATTTCTATCTATGCAGTCAGGTCTTGTAGCAATACTTATTCCAACGATTCTATCATCTATTAAGGCAGAGTCATATTTTTTCTTAAGATTATCTACAGTATCATAAGTATTAGTGTAATTTTGAAAATATACAATAAACTTATTTGCTCTTTTACCTCTATAACTATTTAAGAAACTTTCTACTTGTTCCTTTATAGATAATCTTCTATCTATATGCTCTCCGAGAGCCTCTTTCAGAGCAGAAAATACATCCGTTTTTTAGAGCATTTTCCATCTCTATTTGGGCAAGTAAAACCTGCATCTACACATATTTTTAAAACTCTTTCACCAAATTTTTCTTTTAGATATTTGTTTAAATGGTTATATCTATCTAAATTTTCCATGTAAATAGTATAGCATTTTAAATATAGTTTGTCAAAAAAAATACAGATATAGCAAATAATATTTAAATTAAACGATACTGAAATATACTGTTTGGAAATCATTAGGAAAATTATATTTGAAATTTTTTCTAAATATAGCAAATTTTATTTTTTCATGATAAAATTATTAACGTAAAGAGGGGGAAAATATAATGGTAAAAACTATAAAAATATCTTTAATAATTTTTATGTTATATGCAATATGCATGGTAATTGCAAGTAATGTATACGGGGTAAAATATGAAAATAGTTCAAATTTATCAAGTGTAGAAGTAAATGGAAACAAAGTAACACTTAGAACTACTCAGTATCAAGGTAAAGAAATTACTATCGAATATGAAAATGTAGGAGAGGTAATAGGTATAAGTAATAGTTCACAGTTAATTATGACTCAAAAAGAAATTAATAAATATACTGAGCCAAGAAATATAACATATACATACAAACAGAGAATAGATGATAATATATTAAGCGTTGCAGGTGAAGATGATGCATCAATATCAGTTATAGATATTGATGGTGAAAAATGGCTTGTATGTTCTGGGATAATTGAGTATGAATTTGTTGATTTGACATCTTCTTGGGAGTATGTAACTGGGTTAAATAATAATGATGTAGAAAGTGTAAATTTTGGAAAAAGTATAACTTATACCATAAATGGAGAAAGCACGAATAATTGGATTTATGTTCCTTTTAATTTGATTTCTGAAAACTCTGCAAATATTTTGATACATGCTATCCCAGAGTACGTAAATGAAAGAAATATTCCTTATATTATTGGTGGATATGGAGGAGGAAGTGAAGGAACTTTCATGCTAAATCCAATATATGATGTAGATAAAGTATCAATAAAAGGAGGAGCATATTTGCCACAAAATGCAGACTTATCTAAAGTATATTTAAGATTACTTTTTGATACTTATCAAGGAGAAAAAATAGAAGTAGAAGGTGGAAAAGGAACTTTAAAATATATTGGTAAGATATATAAATGTTATGATGGAATTAATATTTCAAAAGAATATCACTGCTATATAAGTAAAGTTTCAGACTTAGAATTAGAAGAGAAAAAATCCATGCTTTTTCCTATGATTTTAAATAATGGGTATAAAATTACAGATTATTTAGGAGCAGGATATATGTTTGATCCAAATTTAGAAGAAGAGGTGGTAGAGGAAAATGAAGAAAATAAAAAAGAAGAGGAGTTAACAGATGAAATAAGTATTAGTTACTATGGAAATTCTAAGTTTAAAATAGTGCAAATAGATAAAGAAGATGAAATATATGAAAGAATTGAAAAGCAGCTTGTAAATAGTAGTGAAGAAAAACTATATGAAGAAGTATTTGATATTTATAGAGTAAATGGAAATTATGGAGAAAAAATAGGTTTAACTTTTGATATAGATGAAAAATATAAAGGTAAAAAATATAGAGTTTTACATTTAAATAATGATGGTGAGTTTGAAAAGTTTGAGGGAATAGTTGAAAATGGAAAGATAGAGATAAATGTAGGTAGCCTTTCCCCTTTTGGAATTTCAATTTTAGAAAACAGTAAAATGCTAGGTGATTTAGACAGTAATAAAAAAATTGATATAAATGATGCAATAATTATTTTAAAACACATTACTGGAAAAATAAAATTAGATGAAAGTGAAATGATTATAGGTGATGTGACTAAAGATTCAAAAGTTGATATTCAAGATGCAATTTTAATATTAAAATATATTGTTGGTAAAATAAAGAGTTTTTAAATTAAGGATAATTAAATAAAAAATATATTAAAGTAGTTTCTTTAACAAATATAGCAATTCATCCTCTAGAGGTAGTGGGTGAATTGCTTATAACGCTTTATGATAATATCGGGAAAAGCTTTAAATCTACAAATGATTTTCAAGATTTAAAATGTTTATTATTATTCTACACACTCAATAATACATTTATTTCGTTTTATACATAGCCAATTATTATGGTTCTTTTTTATTTTGTATGGGTAATTTTACATAAAATATAATTACTCTATGTTCATTATTCATTAAATATATTATTGCTTTAAAATTATCTGAATTTTTATATCCTCTAGCTCTTGACTTTATACTTTGTATCGTACTATTTGTTCTTTCTAAAACTGCATTGGTAAGCCTACTCTCAAAATAATTAGTTATACCTATTATTTTTGATTTCACTGTCTTAGCTACCTTTCAAAATTCTTTTATCTTATCATAAGTAATATCTTTCTTTAATAAAATTTTATCAAAATCCATACTAATTTCCTTCTTTTATTATTTTAAATAATACTCCATCATTTTTATATATTGATCTTGTGCATTTAAGCATGTATCAGTTAAATATCCTTTTTCATTTTTGGATTCTTTCAATCCTCTATAATAAAATAATTTATCTGCATCTTGTATAATGAATGGAATAATATTGTTTTTTAAACATTCCTTAAACATAATAATTCTTCCTATTCTACCATTACCATCTTGAAATGGATGTATACTCTCAAATTTATAATGAAATTCAATTAGTTCTTTTACAGTAACATGTTTAAGTGAATTATACCAATCCATTAGTTTTGCCATATCTTTTTCAACATTATTTGGTGATGTTGTCTTAATGCCACTTCCTATTATATTAGCTCTTTGTTTATATTCTCCAACATTAAACCATTCCACTCTACTATCTGAAGTACCATCTTTTAAAATCTTATGAAATTCTTTAATCATCTTTTCTGTTAATTTTTTATCTGCTACATCTAACATATAATCAACTAATTTAAAGTGATTAGCTGTTTCTAATATATCATCTACTTTAGCAACTGTATCACCTTCAAATAAAATAGTATTTGTTTCGAAAATATATCTTGTTTGATCTTCTGTTAAAGTACTTCCTTCAATATGATTTGTATTATAAGCAAACGAAACCTGCGTTCGATGATATAAATTTCCTTTTAATTTCATTTCTTTTTGTTCTTTAAGTATATCTA
>JAFVCY010000047.1 GCA_017478805.1 Clostridia bacterium | reverse complement strand
TTTTATTTCTTCTTTTTTCTTTTGTATTTTTATTTCACTTTTATCATTTGTTATATACTTTTTTCTATCTTTATCTGCCATGTATTTTTGTCATATTTATTTTTCTTCTCATTCTCCAGTTTTTACTTTATCTACTATCTTAAAATCATAGATATTTGCATAATCTAGCTGACTGCTTGAATTAAACTACTTTGTTTGCATTATCAAATACATTTGTCTGGTTCATAGAAAGAAGTACTGCTCCTGCAATAATAGAGATAACTATTATAGTTATAACTAGCACTACTAAACTTACACCAGTTTTTTTTTGATTGTTACTTTTTCTTTTATGTTTTCACTTTCATATTTGTTATAATTATTTAGTAATTGTAATTCTTCTCTTTTTTCTTCTTTTTGCACACTATATTTTCCCTCTTTTCTAGTAGTAAGAAGTGCCTTAAATGTTGCAACTTTAAGGTGCTTCAAAACTACTAAAGCCATTTTACACTAAAAAAAAAAAAAGTTTCAAGTGACATAAATTGATTTTTATCATTTTCTTTTAAATTTTTCTTTTGTTTTACATAAAAAAATAAAAGATATGTAGTTTTAAGTAACCTTTTTAGTTACTTAAGCTACATATCTTCGTATTATTTCAGTTATATTACATTTCAAAATTTATATTGTAATTTTTAAATGTGAAATTATAACGGTTATACTATAGTGATATTATCTCTATATAATTAAGTATTTAAGAATATTATAATTATTATGTTTTTTATTATACTTTTTTCCTATTTACTCTCCAAATTACTAAAGATATAACATATGATATAACTAGCATTAAAGGAAATACTATAAATATTTGATAAAGTCCACCTTGTACAAACCAGTACCAATCATACTGAGGAGATACTTTTCCCTCTTCTATATGCACTAGAACATTTATTAAGTAATATAGTGAATATATAACTGTAAAGATTATGCCAAAGAAAGTATATTTGAACTTTATTTTATCTGTTCTTTCAAAAATTGCAAAGCAAATTATACTAAAAAGTGGAATTAATAAATGAAAAAACAGGTTACTATTTCTAATCATTGAATATACTCCCCCTGGAGAAATATGGGCTAGATATCCAAATACTGTAATAAATGTAAGTGCTACTGCAGAAGTTGCTGCAAATTTCATTATATATATTCTTGCACCTATTTCACTTTTCTTTAATCTAATTATTTTTATTTCCTCTAGTGCAAATACCAAAGACATTATACCCATAAAAAGATTTGAATCTACAGTAAAGAACTTAAACATACCAACTTTTGTGCTTTCTAACAAGTCTTCACCTTCCATAAATTTTATTCCAGTAAACATTAAAATAGTTGCAAAAGCAGTAAATATTACTATAATAATGTTCAAAATTAGCGATATCTTCATTTTTCTATTTTCCATACAATCACCTATAACTTACTTAAACATAATACCATATAAATATTCTTTTATCAATTTTTTTAAAGAAAAAAAGTAGGATAAAGGAATTAGATTATATTTAATATAATTGCATATACCACTATACTAAACATGAGTTAGAAATAAATTGCAAGCCAAATGATTATAACTAAATTACTATACTTAAAATCACTTAACTTAAAATATTACCGCCTTGAATATTGTAATGATTTTAAATATTATAACTTATATAATTGAATTTTCAAAAATAAAAGTTACAATTTTTAGTTGGTTTTGTAAATTATTAGGTATATAAAAAAGGCGATATATACATATATATACTGCCTTTTTCCTTATCTTCATTTTTTACTTAAAAGCATCAAAACTACTTTTTAGCAATTATTTCATTTACTTCTTCTTCAGTCTTATGTACTATTTCAGCTATAGTTTTAATATCTATACCCTTTTTATGCATTGAGATTATATTATTTGTCTTTTCTTTTTCTATACCTTTTTCTATGCCTTTTTCTATGCCTTTTTCTATACCTTTTTCTATGCCTTCTTCTATACCTTCTTTTTTAATATCATTTTCTCTAATATCTTGACAAAATTTCCAATTTTCATATGCATCTATTAGTTTTCTATTTTCTTCATCTGCTATATACTCTTTTCTTAGTCTTTCTGCCTCTGCTATAATCTTATTTTCTTTCAATGCTCTTTTCACCCACTCTGGATTTGTTCCATCAATGTATGCGACCCACAAATCTAATTTATTTTCAAAAGTATGCTCATTTTTTCTAAACTTTTCTAGCTCTATATAATTTTCAACATTTATATCTGATATTTTAAATTTAGTTGGTATATAGTTTAAATTATTATCTTCTCTGTATCTCCATGTAGTAAAATAATTATCAATTCCTTCAAATAATGTGTAATCTACTATATTTATTCCCATTACTTTTTTTAATACATCATATTTTTGACTTCTCTTTACTTGCTCTTTATTTAATGCACTTTTATATATTACAATTCTATTTAAAAAACTTTTATCTTCTCTACCTTGCATTTCAATATTTACAATAAGGTCATCATTTATATTTGCTTTTAAATCTACGTAACATATTTTATCTATAATATTATCAGAATGTAAACTATACTGCTCTTTTACATCAATTGAATGAATATGCACATTTAAAATTGCTTCAAGAAAATCTTTTAAAATGTAACTTTTTGAAAATATATACTTAAATATGACATCGCTCTTTAGTGTATATTTTGAACTTTCTTCCATATCCTTTCTCACCTCCATTATATAACATAATTAATCATTATTCAATACCTAAGGCGTAATTTTAAATACTAATTATTGCGTAAGGGGTAAGAAGATAAGAAATACACAAATAATTTTGGAATAAATTTTTTATATTTAGACAAAAAATTTACGATTTAAAATTATATTTGACACAAAAATATATATGTACCCTAAAAGTACTGAATATGAAAACATGCATAAATTTATGCACGTATATATAATAGCATAGTTTTTGTATCTTGTAAATAGTAATTTTGGTATTTGACATACTTAGGCAATACTAGATGATTTATTACATTTTTCGACAATAATTTTATAGGTATTTGAAAATTTCCTATTGAAATTTTCTTTTGTAAGGATAGAAAGTATGCAATGTATAACAATAAAACCAACCCCAAATATATAATTTGAGATTGGTAAATAATTTAGAATTTTGAAAGTATATCATTATTTGTAAAATTCATTTCAGGATAAGCTATTTGCATAGCAATAAGTGGTGAGTGCCTGCACGCTTTAGATAGCATACCATCTAAACCAAACTTTTTAAAGTCTTCAACCTTTACACTTGCTAAGTCCTCTTTCGTATCAAGTTTCATTTTACCAGCCATATACCTTACTGCCTCTTTTACTTTTTCATCGTTCCAATGGCCTACTTTTGAAAGAAGCTCCCACTCTTTGTACCTTCCTTCATAGTACAAATCAAGGAACTCAAAAAGAGAGCCATTTGAGTACTTAATAGCTTTATTTCCAAAGTAGTTATATACAAGCTTAGATGTAATCTTTACACGCACCTCACTTACGTTTTCAAGGTTAATCTCCTCTTTTTTAGCCAGCCAAAGAAGAGCTTTTAGTCTATTTTCTCTACTTTTCCAAAAGTTATTCTTTACTTTTCTAAGCTCCCAAGGCATGATTTCTAATTCCTCAAAAGCAGCATTTATCATTTGATAGTCATCTTCAAACTGCTTTCTTGCAGTTACAAGTTTAACATCTTTCAAGAACTGCCTTAAATCTAGCCTGCATATATCTTCTTTTGACATTTTCATTTTTGTAATTACCACATACCGAAGAAGCTCTATAGCTACCTCTTTATTCCAAAAATAATTTGGAAAAGAAGGAATTTCTCCGCGCGCTACTTTTTCATAAACTTCCTCTGAACTTAATCCTAAAATGCTTAATTCCATAATGCAAATATGCTCCTTTTTTTAAATTTAAAATAAGTGTGAAAATAAATGCTAGTAAAAATTATATCATACTTTTTATCTAGTTTCAACACTATCGCTATCAAATGTATTATTTAACGTCTTTTTCTTCTTTTCAATATACATAATTCTGAAGAAAATAACAAGCAAAAAGAAGCCTAAAAATGCACCTAAAACTATAGGGAAGTATTCTATATAAAACAGGTTTGCTTTTGTCATATTAGGGAAAATATATAAAGAAAGTACAACAGATGATATACTAATTCCAAAATATACTAATGGTTTCTTCTTTTCTTTTTTTATATACCTTTCAATATTTTTAAAAGGATACATAAGAGACATAACTACAAGTATTATAACGTTATATGAAAGCTGGACAGCTATTATATTTTGCACTCTTTTTACTAGATTTAGAATATTTACTTTAGTTAGTGCTAAATATTCAGGATATTTATTTATACTTATTAAATTAATTCCCAGTGCTGAAAGACATAATGTAAATAGCACTATTAGTTCTAATGCTACTAAGCCGTACATTTTATAGCATGATTTTATATACTTATTCTTATCATCTACAATATTTGTGCCAATTAAATTAATTAAAAATGTAGGTAAAATAGAAAGTCCAATTGCCGTAGTTGCACCTCTTAGTATTTGAAGTTTTGGGCTTTCAAAAGCCGGCATTAAATTATTAACATCTATAGATGAAATCATACCAAATATTGTAAGTAGAAGAATAATTATACTCACAAATAAAAACATCTGAGATGCATTAGCTATAGCATTTAGTCCTTTTGACATCATATATGCAAGTATTATTATCATAAATACCGCAATATATAGTTTAGAAGTCTCTGGCATATAATTTATGTCTATAAAAGATATAAAGTTATATATGAGGACAGTTGCAAAGGCAAAGAAAAATATACTAAATATCAGATTCATAATAAAGCCAAGCTTTTTCCCAAAAGCTATATCAATAGTATCTATGATATTATTACCTTTTGTATGTTTCAAAATATACATGTTCATTGCAAAAGGTATTATTCCTATCAAAAACGCAAGTATCATAGATATATATGCACTAGTTTTAGCTATTTTAAATATGACATATGTACCTATCCCCAAAAATGTTCCTTTACTTAAGAAAAAAACTATGGATGCTGCACTTGTACTTGCAATTTTAGGTTCACTGTTTTTTATCATCTTGAAATAAGCTCACTCCCCTCATTTTCTATTTTAACTTTTACCTCTACATCAAAATCCAATCTATCTAAATAATCACTAGAGTTTTGCTCAAATTTATTTCCATATTTTTTATATAGCATTTCTCCAAAGCCTGATATATCTGCTTTATACTTGTGTACCATATTATCTACATAGCTATTTATCATTTCTTCTATCTTTATTTTAAGCGCATTTTCAAGCTTTTCTATGTTCTCTATTTTATTTGTATCAATCTTCATTTTTATTTCTGAAAGGTTAGCTTTAATCTCTGCATTTATATTTATCTTAAAGCTATTATCTAGCATATCTAGTTTGGTTTTGCATTTGCTGTCCACTATTTCAAATGCAGCATCTTTATCCTCAATTTTTGTTACAATTATTGAGTTTTTTATATCATTTGAGATTATATTATATACTTTTGCCTCATCTTCAGTTAAATACCCTTCCATTTTCTCTTCTTTAAAATATGCTACATTTGATACTAACACTTTACTTTCTACTTCAGAACTTTCTGTTAATTTTCCGCTCTTTCCCTTTTTTTGCATCTCCTACTATTTCTGCACTGCTTAATACCATTTCTTTGTACTTTTTCATAAGTTCATCTAAGGCGTAAGATGCAGTAGTCTTTATTGCTGCTCCCTGCCTATCTGCATAAGTTTCTAAACTATTTTTTAGACTTATAGTTGGATTTTTCTCTATAGGGGTTAGAATACTTATAACCTCTTTTGCTTTGTTTTCTCCGCTTGATATTACTATATAGAACTCATTATTTGCATCTGTATTTCTTAAAAAGAAATCAAGTATATTATCTATTCCATCTCTTGCTAAGTCTTCACAAATAACTAGCATTTCTAAATTAGCAAGATGTAGTTTTTTTGGTGATTCTTTTGTAATTAACCTCAGCGCCTCTTGAATAGTAGAAGCTTTGGCATTATATATTGTAATTTCAGGATCATTTGACCCACCAGTCTCACTCCCAGACCCTTTTTTTGAATTTACTACTTGTACTGAAACGTCATAATAGCCATCATCTTCTGCTTTATCTACTGCAATACTTGAAACAATAGCTAAATCTGTGAGTTCTTTGTGATTTTGTACATTACCAAGGAGCATAAGCATAGCTGCTATAATTAAAAATCTCCATTTCATATTTCTACCTCTTTATGAGCCTTGTTAAGTTATCAGTAAGTACTTTCTTTCTTTTTGAAAGCTCTGATATATTTTTTCTACCTAGCGTATCTGTATACACTTCTTCTTTATCAAAAGGCGAAAATGGATATATATATGACGTATCTAAAATGCTAAGACTTGCAAGTTTAAATACATGAAGCACGCTTGCTATCATAAAGCCAAAAAGTCCAGCAAGAGACGCAAATATTAAGTATATTAGCCTCCAAGACCTTACTGCATTTGAGAAATTTATATCCGAAAAAAGCAGTCCTGATATTTTAGTTATTGCAATAACTATGAGCATAATTGGAGATACAATTCCTGCAGATACTGCAGCCTCTCCAATAACTAAAGCACCAACAATTGACAGTGTGCTTCCCATTATACTTGGTACTCTATTGTCGCCCTCTCTTAAAAACTCAAATGCTATTATCATTGTAAATGCCTCTATTACTGCTGGAAACGGTACGCCGCTTCTTTGCACCGCAAATGAAATTAGTAGTTCTCCAGGGAGCGCTTCTTGATTAAATGTTGTAAGGGCTATATACATTGCAGGAGTAACTAGTGTTATTAGATATGCAAGTATCCTAACTATTCGTATAAAATAGATTGTGTTACTCTTTTGGTAATAATCGTCTATATTTCTAAAGTTGTCTGCAAGGAATGCTGGAAGTACTAGAACATACGGAGTATTATCAACTACAATTGCTATTCTTCCTTGCATTAGATATGATGATACCAAGTCTGGTCTTTCTGTATTTAATATTGTAGGGAAGTCAGTTGTGCTACCACCTGCTATTATCATTTCCCTTATATCATTACTATCAAGTATTCCATCTATATCAAACTCTGAAATCTTTTTCTTTATCTCATCTACGTGCTCTTTTTTTGCAATATTTGATATATACACTATCCCAACATCAGTTTTAGTAAGCCTTCCTACTTTCATCTCTTCAATTTGCATCTTTTCTGATTTTATACGCCTTCTTATAAGTCCTAAATTTGTTTTGTAATTTTCTACAAATGAGTCTTTTGCACCTTTTATTGAGCCTTCTGTAGTTGGCTCTGTTATAGCTCTTGATAAGTTCTTCTTAAGTTCAACAGCTAAGATTTTTTTATCATACAAAAGAAGTACAAAACCTGAATAAATATAATAAAATACATCATCTTTCATATAGTCTATATCTTTTAGAGATGTAGCAAAAAGCTTTTTTTGAAGTTCTTCTTTTATATCAATTTTAGATGTAGCATATTTTATTATTTTTACATTATTTTTTTCTAGCTCTTCTTCATATTTTGTATTTATAATCTCAAACATGCTTTTTATAACGAAATCCGATATGCTATTTGAGTCTACTAATGAGTCTACGTATATAATGTTAAATATCTTGCCTTTTATCTCTAGCTCCCTATATGTTATTTCATTTGCAAAACCACTCTTTTTCTTTATATCCTCTATAACCTGTTTTTCATTTAACATATTATTCTCCAATAACCTAAACGCTTGCAAAATATATTCCTGTATAGTAATGAGCAAGTATATCACTAAAGCTGTATCCAATCTTTGCAAGTTCATTTGCACCATACTGGCTCATACCTACTCCGTGGCCATATCCTCTAGTTGTTATTCTAAGCCCGCCACCTATTTTTTCTATTGTAAAGTCTGTACTTCTAAGACCTAGTTTTGTTCTTACCTGAACACCTGTAAATACTGCTTCTCCTATATTTATTTCATTTACTCTTCCGGATTCTGTATAAGATAACACTTCTATATTTGATGCCTCACTTACGTTTACTCCGAGTTTTGATGATACTGCACCATAATCCATTTCTATACTTGCCTGATAGTTCTTTACATTTCTATCTAATGAGCTATCTACTGGTACTAGATAAGGATAGCTTGAGTTCCAAATATATTTTGGCATTTCTGTTGTTCCATTACTTATTGCATGGTAGAGTGCATCGATATAATTTCCATTATACATCATTACTACTCCTTTTGTAGAATATACTGCTTCTTGAACTCTGCCATAATAATAATTAAAAGAGCCTCCCCATGTCTGCCTCATTTGGTCTACTGTCTTGTACGCTTGGTCTGATACTGATGCAACAAGTACTTTTCCTGCTGATGCTTTTTTCATTGCATATGTTCTTGCAGCTACTGCTTGCGCTTTTAGTGCTTCTATATCAAATGATGCTGGCATTTCTGCTGCAACTACTCCGAATAATATATTCTTCTAACTCAATATCTACTACATTTCCGTTTAAGTTTAGTTTTATCATTATTCCTTGCGGAACTACTACCTCAGGCTCTGCATTTTGAGCTGGTTCTTCAGTAATAGTGTTTTGCTCATTACTTTGACTTTGGCTTTGACTTTGGCTTTGACTTTGACTACTATCCTCTACATTTTCTACTATAGCAATATTTTCTTCTGGCTTTTCTTCTGCAGCGTTATTTACTACTTCACTATTTGGAACTGATTGGCTTGATGCTTTTGTTTCTTCTTTTTTTGCATTTGATACATTACTACTATTATTAACACTATTACTTTTAGTTCTACTGCTTGCAATAGTTTCTGCTTTACTTTCCTTACTTTCACTTATCTTTAAATCTACTTTTTCAGTTCTACCGTCTTCTAATTTCTTTATATTTTCTTCTGATTTTAATGAGTCTATTTCTTCACTTTCTGGTAACAAAATAGATGCTTCTTTTGCTTCTACTACTCTTTCCTTTCTGACATCATTATTATCTAAAGCTGAAGATGTTTCTTCTACTACTGCCTTGTCATAAAGGCCTAAAAATGATGCTAAACTTATTGCACCTACTACTACTCCGTTGATTATAAGGATGGCCTTGTCAGACTGAAATGAGTTTACTATCCCTTTTGCGTATTCTTTTAGTTTAAATAGGAATGAATCTTTTCCGTCTTTTGTCCAAAATTCTTTTCCAAATTCGTATTCATCGTCTAAATCTACAAATATATATGGTATTATATTACCATTTTCTTTTAATAAATCATGTCTAATTTGCATTTTTATCACCTAATGGTATTTTTTACTAAATTACTTAAAAGTATACTAAAAATAGTATTATTTTTTCATTATTCTTGTTTTATTACATATAATCTATATAGAGGTGATTATATTGTTTCTTAAAGATGATGTAAAAAAAGTTGCTGATATGCTAAATGTTAATTTTGTAAATTTTACGCTTGATGATTTAACTTTTGCTATGAACGAGGAATTAGAACATGGAACAAATTATGAATCGACTAATATAACGAACGATAATATTGTACTTACTGCTAAAATTGCTCTTGCTCACTTAAATGCTTACCCTAATTATTACAATAAAGAGTATGGCCTTCCAAACCTAGAAAAAACTTTAAAAGAAAAACTAAATGAAGAGCAGTATTTTGAAAAGAATATTACTATAGATGATGAGATAGACAAAGAGTGCTAGGAATATATAATAATAACTGATAAAGAAGTATTTTTTCTTTACCAGTTATTATTTATATTTAAAACATCTCCAGCTCTACATTTTTTGTACTAAATGCATACACTATTTAGTGCTAATTATAATATTCTTGCAATAAATCTATAGCAAAAAGATGCCTCTTTACAAGACATCTTATTATATATTTACTCTTCTACCTTATTCTTAAGCGTTTTATATAGCACAGTAAAAGTTACTGCTAAACCTACTGCAATTACTACGTACAAATAACCAATATAACCGCCAACAACCGGAATAAACTCTAGCAAACTTAAAATTATATAAATTATAGCGGCAAGTATAAACTTCTTAAGATTTGAATCAAAATACTTAGCATAACTTGTTTTTAGCATATACTCGCTAATTATTGTTCCAAGAACATATACTCTTAAAACTGCAGCTAGTATAATTAAAGCAAGTAAAATAACTATCACAGGAACTACAACTACATTTAAACCTAAAACCCAAAGTATTAATGAAAGTATAAATATAATTGGCATAGCAAATATTGTAACTAGACCAGATATTATTACTTTAGCAGTTGCACCTTTTAATTTTTCAGATGCTTTAACAAATAATTTTGTCTTTGCACTAAGAAGTACATAAATAGCAGCTACAATTAGACTAGACAAAACTATAGTAAGTATAGGTATAGTTTTAGTAGAATCATAATCGTAATCACCTTCTTCTTTTATAGTTTTAACAAAATCTTTCAAATTACTTGGAACTATAGCTTCCTCATCATATTTTGCATAAACTAAACCTGATATAGTAGCATTTTCAGAAATATCTATACTAGAAGAAGTAGACCTTACACTACCTTTAATATTTGCGTTCTCATCAATATTTACTTTATCTGCAAATACTATAACATTGCCATTTACTTCACCTTTAATATTAACTTCACCTGCAAATATTAACAAATTACCATTTACTACTGATTTTTCATTTAAATCTACGGCTGCAGCAAACATTGCAGAAGTACCATTTATATTTCCAGATACAAATGATTTTTGAGAAAATGTTAATGCATGCTCAACACTACTTGATATTTTTATGTCATATGTAGAAAATAATATCTGAATATCTGACATATCAGATGTTACATTAATTTCCTCATTAGAAAAGCATATACCTGCTTTATTTACTTCACTATCAACTTCAGTTTTTCCTGCTGAAAATCTAACAAATGGAAGCGTGCTACTGCTATCGTGGTCACTAAATCTACAAATATCAGGGTCAATAGAATAGTCTACAATGTTTTCTCCATATACAAAACTTCCAAAAAATGCGATTATAACTGCAAAAATAATAAAAATTTTAAACTTACTTTCCATTTACTTTTCCTTCTTTCTTCTTTAATTTTTCATCTAATTTACATATATAATACGCTAAAAAATAGCCTATAGCAAAAGTTATAATTGATACTATTATCTCTATTATTCCTACCTGAGCTAAATTTATTTTTGTAATAATAGCAAAAGGACTTGCAACTATGAGTCCAAGTATTGCCCAATTTACAGTTAACTTAAACTTACTCAAAAGCCATTTCATAACCTTAGCCATAATGAAAATTCCAACAAGTACGCCTATTCCAAATGGTACAAGAAGCAATAAATCTTGAAATAGTGAATCAGTATTCATATCTTTTAATGAAACAATAAAATCCTTTATAGTCTGCATCACTTCATCATAATACCCAATTGTCATAAGCACCATTGAACCACTTACACCTGGAACGATCATAGTAGCTGCTGCTACCATACCTACTACAAAAAGTAAACCAGGATTCATCACGCCACTTCCCATATTAATTCCAAAAAGTGATAGCATTGGAAGCGAAACAACTATAAAAATCATTATTAAAAAAGCTATTATATTACTTCTAGTTACCTTTTTATTCTCCACTTCTTTTATAATTATTGGAAGTGAGCCAAGTATAAACCCAACAAACAGCATTGTTGATGGTACTTCATGATGCTCTAATAAGTATGATATACCTACTACTGAAAATACAATTCCTATTAATATTCCTAAAACTATGAGCCAAACATCCTTTATCACTTTTAATGGATGCTTTAAAATATCTGATAAAGCATTAATTAACTTTTCATATATTCCCATTGCCACTGCAATTGTTCCACCACTAAGTCCTGGTATAACATTTGCAATTCCCATTACTGCTCCTTTAAAAACCTCTATAATCTTATTCAAAAAAATCTTCCTCCTCTTTAATATATTTATACAAAAACAAGAACATTATATCATTTAATATCTAAATTTTCAAGCATTATATAAAGTAAATGATTTTATA
>JAFVCY010000046.1 GCA_017478805.1 Clostridia bacterium | reverse complement strand
TATGAAAGAAAAATTTTTAGAATTATTAAAAGGAACAAATAGGGAAGGAATAGATAAGCTTATTCAGTTTATAGAAAAAACAGATTTTTTCACTGCACCTGCTTCTACTAGGTTTCATGGCTCAAGGGAGCATGGACTATTAGAGCACAGTCTTAAGGTTTATGAAATTTTAGATAAAAAAGTAAAAGATTTAGGATTAGAAATAAAGGAGGATACTATAAAAATATCTGCTCTTCTCCATGATATCTGCAAGGTTAATTTTTATAAAATTGAATATAGAAACGCGAAAAATGAAAGAGGAGAGTGGGAAAAAGTTCCATATTATACAGTAGAAGATACTATGCCATTTGGACATGGAGAAAAGTCTGTTATGATTCTTATGGAGTTTATAAAACTAACTTCAGAAGAAAAATATGCAATAAGGTGGCATATGGGATTTACAGAGCCAAAAGAACAATATACGACGATAGGCCAAGCTTATCAAAAATATCCTTTAGCGCTTCTTCTTTTTGAGGCAGATTTAGAAGCTACATATTTTTTTGATACATAACCTTTTATTTTTATAAAAAGTGTGATATAATAACCTCCGGAAAAATAGTTTATCTTACGTTTTAATAAACCAAAGGAGGTTTTTTTATGAATATCCAAAAAGCAAAATATGAGGAAGAATTTGAAAAGTATGCATCAAGATATGATAGCTCTAATCCTAACATTGCTCTTAAAATAAAGCACATGTATGAAGTAGAAAAAATAGCTTACGAAATAGCTTTAAGACTTAACTTAGGAAAAGAGGATAGGGAAAAAGCTAAATTCTTAGGCTTGTATCATGACATAGGTAGATTTGAACAGCTTTCGCGTTTTAATACTTATGATGATAGTATAAGTATTGATCATGGAGATTTTGGAGCAGAAATACTTTTAGAAGGTGAGTATATAAAAGAAGTTATGCCCGGACTTACTGATGAGGAATACGATATTTTAATCATGGCAGTAAAATATCACAATAAACTGAAGCTTCCAGATGCACTTCCAAATGGAAATCATTATCTATGTAGGATAATAAGGGATGCAGACAAGATTGATATTTATAGGTCTATGTCAGAAGAAAGTGTATCAGATATATTTTTTGATTTAACGGAAGAAGATTGCATAATTTCAGATGAAGTTGAGAAAGCTTTTTATGAGTGCCAGCCCATTTCGAGAAAAATAGTTAAAACAAAAGCTGATGAGTTAGTGCTAACAATTGCGTTTAGTTTTGATTTTAACTATCATGTAAGTAACGATATACTTTTAAGAAAAGGCTATCTTAAGCAGTTTGTGAGTGCATTTTTAAACTGTAAAATGGTTAAAAAATCTAATATTTCTTCTAAAATTTTGACACTTTATGATTATTTAAATGAACATTTAAGAAATAACTAAAAAGTAGCACTAATACTTGTAAGATTTACTGGTATTAGTGCTTTTTCATGTATATTTTTGTTAAAATTTCAAATAATATGAGAGTGCTAAATATTTATAAAAAATTATGAAATTAGCACTTAAATGTTGAAAGTGCTAAAAAATGGTATATAATATTAGTGTAATTGAAAAAAGTACTTTTTAAATTATATTGTTACTTAAAGTGCACATTAAGTAACTGTATTATGAAGGAGTGATTTTTATGTTAGTTCCAAGAAGAAACGATTTTGATTTATTTGATGATATGTTTTCAGATTTATCTTTTAGAAGAAATGAGATGAAAGTTATGAGAACAGATTTAAAAGAAATGGAGGATAAATATGTACTTCATATGGATCTTCCAGGATATGAAAAGGAGAATATAAAGCTTGACATTGAAAATGGATATTTAACTATATCTGCAAGCATGAACAGAGAAGTAAATGACTCTAAAGACGAAAAATATATACATAAAGAAAGATATGTTGGAAACTGTTCAAGAACTTTCTACGTTGGAGATGGTGTAAGTGAAGAGGATATAAAGGCAAACTTTAAAAATGGAACATTAACTATTGAAATGCCTAAAGTAAAAACTGAACTTATAGATAAAAAGAAACATATTGAAATTGGCGATTAATAGAAATATCTTATTAAATATATATAAAGATGCACCTCTAAATGGTTAGAGGTGCGTTTTTTGGTGGTTATAATTTATGCAAATATTATAATATCTTGCAAATTACATTTTTTATCCAAAAAATCCACATAATTTACAATAAAATCTATAAAAAAAATCACATTTTATGCAAAAAATGCGAAAGCAAAATTTTTTGCTTTCGCTGTAGAATATGATTAAAATACTAAATTTTGAATACTTAAAGCAATATCTTTTTTTGTTTCACACTCACAAATTATTCCGTTTTCACCTACTATTATTGCGCGATGCTTTCCTTTCCCTATTTTAGATAAATCATTTGCAACAATATAATTGGCTTTGTTTTTCGCCCTAAGCTTCATTGCAACATCTAAAAGTTCTTCTTTTGGAACACTATCTAGTAATTTAAAGCCTACAAGTTTTGCATTTGGAACTCTTTCTTTTATCATACCAATTACTTTTGGAGTAAGAGTAAGCATTGTCATAAGATGTGGTTCATATGAAGACATTTTGCAAGAATCATCAATAGCAGATTTCGGATGTTCAAATATATTTAATAATTCTTCGTACGAGAAGTTAGGATTTGAGTTACAATAGTCATAAATTTCTCTTGCTAAATCTTCTGCTCTTACTGAATACTTCCCTTTGTAGTCGCCAACCGCAGAAGAATGAATGACAATATCAATATTATTATTTTCAAAAATTTTTTCTACTGCAGATATAAGGTCATCGGTAGATTCAATAGTTATATATTCAATTTTATCACTTACAGTTTTTGGCTTATATGACATTTTTGTAGAAATGTAAAAAATCTTATTTATCTCTGCCTCTTTGTTTTCAAGGAAAGTTTCGGCAAAAACACATCCTAAAGCGCCTGTTGACATATTAGTAATTTTCATTACAGAGTCAATTCTTTCATTTGTAGGTCCAGCTGTTATAACAATATTTTTTTTCATGATATTTTCCTCCTTGCTATTTGTAATTAAGCACTATTAAATCTTGTGGAGTATTTAAATAGTGATCACTTCTTCCAAAACGGCTTAAATATTTAGGAAAATAATACTTACCATATACATACTTCACTTCATTTTCGTTTAAAGAAAGAATATGATTTGGATTTGCTTTTGAATTTATTCCTTCTTTTAAAAGCCACTCTTTTTCATGAGAAGAAATAGGTCCATAGATATAACTCTTACCATCTGCATACTTTTTCCCTTTATATGTTCCTGTGCAGTTGAGTATGAAGGTATAAATTAACTCATTATGATTATGAATTGCAATAGTTTCTTCTTCAAATACATGAGTATTAGAATTAGAGCAAATTGTAAATGTCCCAAAAAGATTTTTACTAAATGCTTTATCTCGTGAAAGATAATATGCCAAGTGGTAGTACTCCATACAGTTAAATATGTATATTTTTTTCCCTTTAATTAAGAATTCATGATTTGAAAATTCATTTAAAAGTAGCATGTCACTTGGAGATGTAAAAGTAGAGCTTCTAGTCATAGGTTCTGCACCTGATGGGTAGAGTTTTGGAATTTTGTACTTTTTGGTATTATGGAAAACTATGGTTGTATTTATTCCATTTTCATAATAGCTTCCGGCAACAACTATTGCATCTTTTGAGCATTTTAAGTACATTTCATCAATACTTGGAATATAACTCATTTCCGGAAATAACAATATGTCTGGCTGAAGTTCATAAAATAATTTTATCCCCCTTTCAATTTGGCTTTTAGCTATAGCTTCATTCACCAAATATTCATTTTTGCTGTCGCAGTCGAGTGCTAGTTTTAACTGACACATTAGAACAGATAAATAATTATTCATCTAAATATCCTCCTTTTGTTTTATTACTTGTATTATATTACTACTTGTGGTATAATTCAAATATATATTAATTATATATAATATAACTGGAGGTTATATCTATGGATATTAATTTTGAAGAGTACAAGATATTTTATTATGTTGCAATAAATGGAAGCATAAGTAAGGCAGCAGAAGCATTATATATTTCTCAACCTGCAATAACTAAAAGTATAAAAAAATTAGAAAACAAGCTAGGTATTATTCTATTTAATAGAACACCAAAAGGAAGTAGTCTCACTGAAAATGGTAAAGTGCTATTTGAATTTGTGAAAAATGGAGTAGAAAGTTTTTCAAATGCAGAGCATAGATTAACATCTCTAAAAAATTTAGACGAAGGCATAATAAGGATAGGTGCAAGTACTACTGTTACAAAATATTTTTTACTTCCATTTATTGAAAAATTTCATAAATTGCACCCAAATATTCAAATATCAATTACTAATCATTTGACTAAAGATTTAATTTCTATGCTAAAGAAAGGTTCTTTAGATGTACTTGTGCTAAATCTTCCAATGAAATTAGATAATAATTTAAAGGTAGTTCAGTGCTTAAAACTTCATGACTTATTTGCACGGAAATAATGAGTATATGGAAACTATAAAAGGGAAAATTTCAATTAAGGATTTAGTACAAAATTATCCAATAATTACACAAAAGTCACCATCAAATACTAGAGAATTTCTAAATAACATAATGGAAGAGAGTGGTATTAATTTCAGTCCAAAGTTTGAAGTAGTAAGTTATAGTTTAGTTAAAGATTTGGCAAAAATAGGTATAGGGATTTCGTATATTACAAAAGAATTTGCAAAAGAGGAACTAGAAAATAATGAGCTTTTTGAAATAAAAGTAAAAGAAAAAATAAAAGAAAGAAGTTTGCGGAATTGTTACTTTAAACAATATTGTAAATACTTTTGCAACAGATGAGTTTGTAAAAATTATTTTAGAAAATAGCAAAATAGTATAAATAATATTTGACAATTTATGTAAATTTTGCTATAATATTCACAAGTTGTTTTTTTAATTTAATGCCAGATAAATCTGACAGAAAGGAGTACATTATGATGTACTTAAGCAAAGAACTTAATTCAGAGGAAGTATTTGATCGGAAAGTAGTTATTTACGACGATGATGAGTATGATTACGACACTGAAGAGCACGAGGGTGCTGCTAGTGAGTATGATTACGATGATGACGAAGAGTTGCAAGACTACGGCGATGATGATTACGATGACTATGACAATGATGACGAGTACGATGACTATGATGATGACGACTGGGATGACGATTACGACGACTGGGATGACTATGACGATGATGACAACTGGGGTGACGACGACTGGGATGATGAATACGATTATTATGACGAAGAAGACGAGGAAGAAGGTTATTAATTATATTTAGAATAAGTATTTGGGAATATAAAGAGAGTATTAATAAATGTCTGCATGAAGAGTGTAGACATTTATTCGGTATATATACAAATAAAATCAGCCGTATCATGTGATATAGCTGATTTATTTCTTGAAAATTAATCTTCTTCTTTGAAGAAAGTGAGAAGGCAGTCGCCAGAGGGAAGATTTCTTGCTTTCATTGCTTCACTTTCAGGCTTCAAAATTACTACGAGCGGAGCAAACTCCCAGCACTGTTTTTGCATTTCACTTATAAGCAAATTGCTTTTTTATTCAATAGGGTGCGACCATGTAGGTTGTATAGTTTAACAGGTGGAAATCCTGTTTGGAAAGGCACTAGCCATGCCGTAAGTAGCGAGTCTTGGACTTATTGTAGTAATACAATAGGTTAAGCGTAGACAGTTA
>JAFVCY010000006.1 GCA_017478805.1 Clostridia bacterium | reverse complement strand
TTTTTTTTTTTTTTTGAGTATAATGGTTAATTAACTATTTTCTAAGAATAATTTATGTAATTGAGTAATTAGTATATTAGCATGCTTTGTATCTACTATTATGTTTAAAGAAATTTCACTAAAAGAAATCATTTCAATAGGTATGTTAAGACTTTCAGATAAAGTAAATACTTTAGAGAAAAGTTCTTTAGTCTCAGATATCATATCACTAATTAAAGAAATTTTTGTAAGATTATCTTTTTTAGTAATTACTTTTATTTCAGCTTTTTCATTAAGAGTAGCTTTAGTAACAAGAGTTCCTCTTGAACTAGTTTGAGAGTTCTTTATAGCAATATCTAAATCATTTTTTCGAGCAAAACTTACACACCTATTATGCAAAACTTTTGCACCATTTGAAGCAGCTTCAAGCATCTCACTGTATGAAATATTTTCTAAAAGTTTAGCATTTTCAATAACTTTAGGGTCAGCAGTTAGTACACCATCAACATCAGTATATATTTCACATTTATCAGCCTTTATTGCACTTGCAATAGCTGTGGCAGAAAGGTCACTACCGCCTCTACCAAGTGTTGTTATGTTTCCAAATCTATCCATGCCTTGAAAACCACTTACTATCACTATGTTATCTTCTTTTAATGAGTTTAAAATGACTACGGGACTAACGTTTTTAATTTTAGCATTTCCATACTCACTTGTAGTTATAATTCCAGTCATGCCAGATGTAAGGCAAGAGCATTTATACCCTTTTTCAGCAAGCATCATAGAAAGAAGAGCAGCAGTCTGCATTTCACCAGTTGAAAGAAGAACATCTAAAAATTTTGAGTCTGGATCTTTTACGTAGTCATTTGCCATCTTGATTAGATTATCAGTCATTTTACCTTGAGCAGAAACTACAATAACCATACCGTTTCCTTTTTCTTTATACTCTATAATTCTACTGCATATTTTTTCAAGCTTTTCTTTATTTTCGACTGAAGTACCACCGTATTTTTGAACTACTATATTCATGTTTTTTACCTTCCTTTTAGTAATATAGTATGACTAGATTTAAAATAATGTGAAAAAAGAAGGCACAAAAAAGAAGATAAGTAAAAAACTACACATCTTCTTTTTCATACTTAAATATTTTTATAACTGGAATACAAAATATATTACTAAACATATTATTATAATTCTTAGCACATGAAACATAATTTGAAAGACTATCTCTAAGTGAAGCATCAATTCCATACCAATCATTTTTTAGCTCCATAACTTCACTGTCATTTAATAGATTTGGGTTTTGATTAAATATAACGCCAAGAAGTCTATTCGATTCATGAATAAGCAACATGTTCTCGTTTATATTTTGTGATTCGTCAAACTCATTTCTTATTTTTATAATCTTAATAACCTCATCAGTCTCACCAACAATTCCCCTAATTTTATTTATAAGCTTAGGCATATTATCAAGTTTCTTTCTTAGGTATATGTATGTTGCAGACTTGTAATTTTCAAACTGGTTTTTTAAGCACATAAAGTTATATATTTGAATAATAATATATGAAATTACGCAAGCAAGAATAAAAATCACTATAATAGCTGTCATAAGAACACCTCACATGTTATACATTCTATGCTATCATAAATACAAAAAATAGTCAATTATCTATGGTAATAATTAGCAGTAAAATTGCCTAAAAAAATATTGACAGTAGAATTAATTAATGATATAATCTAAAATGTATGTTTTAAAAATAAGGAGAGAATATGTTAGATAAAATAATAATAAAAGGTGCTAAAGAGAACAACTTAAAAAATATAGATATAGAGATTCCAAGAGATAAAATGGTAGTTATAACTGGGCTTTCAGGAAGCGGAAAGTCATCACTTGCATTTGATACAATTTATGCAGAAGGTCAAAGAAGGTATGTAGAGTCTTTATCTTCTTACGCAAGACAGTTTTTAGGAATAATGGAAAAACCAGATGTGGAGTATATAGAAGGTCTTTCACCTGCAATATCAATAGACCAAAAAACAACTAGTAAAAATCCAAGATCTACAGTTGGAACTGTTACAGAAATATATGATTATTTAAGACTGCTTTATGCACGCACAGGAATTCCATATTGCCCAAATTGTGGAAGAAGAATAAGGAAGCAAAGCACAGATGAAATAATAGAGCAGATAATGTCACTAGAAGAAGGAACAAAAATAATGGTAATGGCTCCTGTTATTAGAGGGAAAAAAGGTGAGCATCAAAAAGTTCTACAAAATGCTCTAAAAGAAGGATTTGTACGTGCAAGAGTAGACTCAGAGATAATAGATTTATCAGATGAGCTACCTGCACTTGATAAAAATAAAAAGCATAATATAGAGATAGTTGTAGATAGGTTAGTTATATCTGAAGAAGTGCGCTCAAGACTTACTGAATCTGTTGAGCTTGCACTTCATGAAGCAAATAAATTAGTCCTTGTAGGAATAGTAGACGGAAACGAGCAACTGTTTAGTCAAAATTATTCATGCCCAGAGTGCGGAATAAGCATTGAGGAACTCACTCCTAGAATGTTCTCATTTAATACGCCTTATGGTGCGTGTGAAGCGTGCACAGGCCTTGGAGAGCTTTTAAGAATTGACATAGATAAAATTGTACCAAATAAGGAAAAAAGGTTATCTGATACTACAGCTATACTTGGCTGGGCTGGAACTACAACAGATAGCATAAGTAACATGTATATAGAAGGCCTTTGTAATCATTATGGGGTAAATAAAGATTCAAAAATAAAGGATTTACCTAAAAAATTCTTTGATATATTGTTTTATGGCTCAGGAGAAGAAAAAATAAAGTTTAAGCATGTAACAAAAAGCTTAACTAGAGACTTTGAAGCACCTTTTGAAGGAATTGCAAAGATTTTAGAAAGGAGATTTAATGAAACATCATCTCCAGGTATGAAACAGTTTTATTCAACATTTATGACATCAATGAACTGCCCAGAGTGCAACCGGTTCAAGACTAAACAAAATAAGTTTGTCTGTAAAATATGGAAAATGGAATATTGATAAACTTTGTCATAAAAGCGTAGTCGAGATAAAAGAATATATAAATGAAATATATGAGCAGCTAAGTAAAAAAGATAAGAAGGTAGCAGAGCAGATTATAAAAGAACTAAATAGTAGGCTTCAGTTTTTAATTGATGTAGGACTTGAGTACTTGACATTAGCAAGGTCTGCTTCGACTCTTTCTGGTGGTGAATCACAAAGAATAAGACTTGCAACCCAGATAGGTTCAGGACTAACTGGAGTTCTTTACGTACTTGACGAGCCAAGTATTGGACTTCATCAAAAAGATAATGAAAAACTTATAAATTCACTTAAGAAAATGAGAGATTTAGGAAATAGCTTAATAGTAGTTGAACATGATGAAGAAACAATGAATGAGGCAGATTATATAGTAGATGTAGGCCCTGGAGCAGGCATCCATGGAGGAAGCATTGTATTTGCTGGTACTCCTCAGGAAATAAAGGAATGTGAGGAATCTATAACTGGAAAGTACTTAAGCGGAAAGCTAAAAGTGGAAGTACCTGAAAAAAGAAGAAAAATTGAAAAAGGATATATTGAGGTAAAGGGAGCAAAAGAAAATAATTTAAAGAACATAAATGTTAAGTTCCCTATAGGCCTTATGACATGTGTAACTGGAGTGTCTGGAAGTGGAAAGTCAACATTAGTTAATCAAATACTTTGCAAAGCTGCATCAAAAGAGTTAAATAGAGCAAATACATTCCCTGGAAAGCATGATAAGATATTAGGATTAGAAAAGCTTGATAAAGTTATAAATATAGACCAGTCACCTATTGGAAGAACTCCAAGGTCAAATCCTGCGACATACACTGGAGCATTTGATCTTATTCGTGACTTGTTTGCAGCAACACCTGACAGTAAAATGAGGGGATATACAAAAGGTAGATTTAGCTTTAACGTAGCAGGTGGAAGATGTGAGGCATGTAATGGAGATGGAATACTAAAGATTGAAATGAACTTTTTACCAGATGTCTATGTTCCATGTGAGGTGTGCCATGGAAAAAGGTATTCAAGGGAGACTTTAGAGGTAAAATATAAAGGGAAGAACATAGCTGAAGTACTTGATATGACAGTTGAAGAGGCTTTAGCATTCTTTAAAAATGTACCATCAATAAAGTCAAAGATTCAGACGCTTTATGATGTAGGACTTGGGTATATAAGGCTTGGCCAGCCGGCTACAACACTCTCTGGTGGTGAAGCACAAAGAGTAAAGCTTGCAACAGAGCTTGCAAGAAAATCTACTGGAAAAACGCTGTATATTTTAGATGAACCAACAACAGGACTTCATATGGCGGATGTTCACAATTTAATTAATATGCTGAACAGACTTGCAGATAATAAAAATACACTCATAATTATTGAGCATAATTTAGATGTTATAAAGTCTTGTGATTATATCGTAGATTTAGGACCAAATGGAGGAGAAAATGGTGGAGAACTTGTAGCAGAAGGCACTCCTGAGGAAGTGGCAAAAGTAAAAAATAGCTATACCGGACAGTTTCTTAAAAAGATTCTTAAATAAAAGTTATTGACAAATGCTAGTAAATGGTGTATATTTAAGGTGTGTATATCGTAAGTGGAGGTAGTGATTTATGGCAAATGAAAATATGAATATTAGTGTAGGAAGAAAAAAGAAGATGACATTTATTCCTGTAGTTATTATACTTATTATCATTATTATTGGTGTAGTTGGGATAATAGTTTCGGATAGAAATGATGATGGAGAAGTAAATGGCTCTACGCAAAGTACTAATGTAAGTGATGCAAGTGCTCAAAGTGCTGCAAATGACAACATTGGAGTAGCAGAAGAAGAGCTAAGAAAAAATGAAATGAAGGCAAAACTTGATAAAGTTTATCAAAAATATAGTGACTGGAGCTGGGCAAGTAAAGGTGCTATAGAAAAAGTTAATCTTTTCTATTTAAAAGATGGAAAAATTATATATGAAAACTCTGCTGATAAGCAAGAGCTAAACTTTACTTATGGTACTCCTAAGTATATAAGGACTATGTTAAATGGTGGCTCACTTTCTTACTTAATCGTAATAACAGAGGAAGGCGAAGTGTATAACATAGATTTATCGTCATTTGGTGATTATAAATTTAATTTCTCTAATCTTTCTATAAATAAAGTGGAGTTTAAAGATAAAATAGTGGATGTTGCAACAAATATTACATCTGCTGCATACCTATATGTTCCTTTCTATCTTACTGAAAATGTAGCTATAGTGAATAAGGATGGGAAGACATATGAAGAGATAGTAAAAAATCATGTACTGTTTATAGGTACAACGAGTGTAGAGATTTATGTGAATAGTGATAAAACACTTGAACTCCTTAGAAATTATGAGTCAAATGATTATATGTATATAATTGATGATTTGGGGGAGAAAGTAAAAGCAAAAGCTGTATTTAAGGAGATATCTACTAGATGGACTGGTGTAGAGGCTGAGCATTACTATGTTATAGATGAAGAAAATGATTTATTAGATTTTGATTCTAGCACACTTTTTGTTGCAAGAATATATCAAGAAGCAAAAGGTAAGAAGGTTAAGACTGTAAAGTATGATGAGTCAAAAAATTCTTTAACTGTTGAATTTGAAGATGATTCAAGTATTCAAATGTCCGATATTTATTCATATAACGATTTAAGTAAATTAAAATAGATTTTTAAATTTAGAAAAAGAGCGCTAGACTTTAGTGCTCTTTTTGTGTGCGTGATAATAATTAATAAAGAATGATTTTGTATATATAATAGTTAATAATTTTTAAGATATGAAAGATAAATATTAATTCAATATCTTATATAATTTAAAAATATATTTTTTGTTATCTATGCTCTTGAGTTATTTTTTCTTTTATAATATAATTGATTTTAGGTTGGTGAAAAAGATATGAGCAAAAAAGCAAAAAGTAATATATTAAAAGATAATCTTGAATATATTGAAGCTGTGCTTTTGTATGTAGTTATTATTCTTGCAATATATCTTAGTATATATGGTATGTTATTAGTAAAACTTATACCACTTCTATTTATCGTAGGCTTTTTTGGTAGAGTTATATATGATAGACCTGTAGTTATAAGTTTAATTGGACTTGCTACATCTCTTTGTATTATACAGATGTTTGGAGGGTATGACTTGCAGTATAATTTATTCTATAGCCTTTATACTTTTATGTGTATGATAGTTGGAGCAATGTCTGGAAAATATGTTTTAAATATATATCATTCTAGAGCCAAAAAGGTAACTGTTAAAGTAGCACATAATATTTCGTTTTCAATACTTACTATATTCATTGGTATATTTTTTAATGTGTATATGAATGGTGATTTGGTAGCATATATAAAGGCTAGGAATGTATTAAATAGCTATATTCAAACGGTATATCCTGAATATGCAGAAGATGTTAAAATAACAAAAGCTACATATTTATCAGGAGATTTGAATTATTACTCTTTTACTGTTACAAATCTAGCAAGTGGAACGTATAAAATGGGAGTATATTTAGATAGTAAAGTAGTAGATGGGTACAGTAGCTCTCGAATTAAATCAATGTCAGCACTTCTTAGGTCAAAATTTAAGTTTAAATATGGAGACAGTTTGATTGAAAATGCAGATGTATCTGTGTATTATACAGATAGTTATAAAAATATAACACTAAAATGTGTAAAAAATATTGATGGGGTAAGCGATATAGAGATAGAAGAATACATACAAGAAGTTAGTAACTTAATTAAAAATATAGAAGATTTTGATGAGTTTGATAATATTTCTAAAGTGATTATGCAAATTAAATCAAGAGATGAAGTAGTATCTGCTGAAATATCAAAAGATGATTTTTTTGATGTAGATAAGTATAAAGAGAAATTTAATGTAGAAGTTTTTGATGTATAGAATTTGGTGGGGGAATTTAAGTTGAGTGAAATAAACAGAAGAAGAAAGGGAAGAAGGTTATCTATATTTACTGATTTATTAATACTTGTAGCTATTTTAATAGTAGCTCTTCCACTTGCTATGAAGCTTAAAGGAAATAATCTTAGTGACTCTGAAGAACTGGCTTTAGGTGATATTGAACCTTATGAAAGAAATGCACTATTAATTGATAAAATATATAAGGAGTTTGGCGTTAAGGTAGTTTATGGTGAGCAGTCTAGAGATGATGCTGAAAAAGTGGGAGCAAGTGTGCAAGAAGACGAATATGTAGTTACAAATAATTTAATTCATATATATGAGACTTTTTTGGATTATCCAAAAGAGTACTTTAAAGACAACAATTTAACAGTGGTAATTTTAAGTAATTTTTCAAATAGCAATATAGCTCTTGCTTCAAGGAATAGCTTGAATCAGTACAAGATATATATAAGTAACGCAAGGGATTACTATAGGTCATTAAATCATGAAATGTATCATGTTTTTGAGTATATGTTAGATAGCGAGTTTAGAAGAACTATAGATAGTGAGTGGTATGAGTTTAATCCTAGAAATTTTGCGTATGATTCTTCACTATATAATTTAGATGAAACATGGGTATACTACGAAGGATGTGATTTGGAAAATGCATATTTTGTTTCAAAGTATTCTAAGGCAAGTGGTAAAGAAGATAGGGCGGAAACTTTTGCTGAAATGATGAAATATGAAACGGATAATCAGCCATATTTTAATATTTCTAACTCTCATATAATGGAAAAAGCTAGTTATCTACTGAAGCTTTTAAATTACAAGTATGGTGAAAAGGAAGAACATAAATGGAATGTAACAACCTAGATATAATAAGTGGTTATTTCTTTTATTTATATATTTTATATAATTTTTAATTTGTTAAAAATTGTCACTTGTTTTATTTTTCGTTATTTGATAAAATAAATATAGTAGGAGGTTATATATGAAAACTAAAGCATTTAATATTTGGTTTTATGCACCAACAATGGTATGGTTTGCTTTTTCACTTGTTACAATAGTTGGAAGTATTTGCTCAATTGCAATGGGAGTCGGAACTAATAATATAAATCAAGATTTGATTATATTTTTAAAAGAGATTGTTTATGTAGTAATTAATCTATTAATTGCAGTTTGTTTATCAAACGAAAGGACAAGAATAAATATATTTAGCTTTATTCCTATTACTGTTATG
>JAFVCY010000045.1 GCA_017478805.1 Clostridia bacterium | reverse complement strand
TTGTTGACAAATAGCTATTTGTATGATAATATATATCCAAAATACAAATATGCATTTCTTAAATTAGAAAGCGGAATATTTGCAAAGTGTGAAGGGATATATAGCTTTGAAGGAGGAATTACTTGTGAAAAAAATCATGCAAACAAAGAAAGAAGAGATATTGGTGGTAGGCATATCACTAATAGTTGCAATTCTTGTAACATTAGATGTACTTTTGATTAATAGTGTTACAAAGCCTTATGAAGAGTCAGAGGGAGGAATTTCTACTAGTTTGGCTATTGAAAGTAGCTTAAATTTACCTCAAGATGATGAAAAATATATCCAAGGTGATGAAATAATGACTAACAATCACTTGGTATATGCTACTTTAGAAAACCGGTTTGAAGATGTAAGCAGAATGAATACATCAAGCTTATTAGGTGGAAACAATAATGAATTTTACAGCCTTACAACTAATACTACTCATAAGCATTCATGGTCTTCATGGAAATATAACGAAGAAATACATTGGAAAGTATGCTCAGGTTGTGGAAATTATAAGTCTGTGGAGTACCATGATTTAAAGGTAGTAAAAAAAGTTGAGGCTACATGCAATGCAAGTGGGTATATAAAGTATAAGTGCAAATGTGGCTTTACATGTAAAAAGAAAATAGCGGTAACAAATAAACACGTATATAATTCAGGTGTAATCATAAAAAGTCCAACTTGTAGTGAGAGAGGAATAAAAAAATATACTTGTTTAAATTGTGGTAAAATAAAAAAGACATATGTGGCTAAAACAAACAAGCATGTGTATGACAATCCTGTAGTTTATAGGGCTGCAACATGTACTCAGGAAGGAATAAATGTATATACATGTAAAAATTGTGGCGATAAGCATTATGAATATACACCAAAAACTGACCACTATTATGATAGTGGAAAGGTAACTCTTAAAGCAACTTGTGATAAAAGTGGTGTAAAAACATATACTTGTAGGTACTGTGGCATAACAAAGACAGAAAGTGTGCCAGCTACTAACTTCCATGAATGTATTTACTGGAGTAATGATGATACAAAACACTGGAAACAGTGTATTAACTGTAATAAAATTTACTACAGTGATTCGCATAAGTTTGACAGTGGTCTAATCACTACTCAGCCTACAGAAGATGCTACAGGCATAAAGACATATACTTGCACTACATGTGGCTTTAAGAAAATTGAAGTTTTGCCTAAAAAACAGCAGGTACGTGGTAAATTAGAATTGGTATTTGGTCAAGAAGAGTATAGTATTGGTTCTACGGTTACTTCAACAATCCGGTTTACTAAAGTAAAAAGTTTGAAGAATTTACAGATATTTGCATCAATATATGAAATGGAGTACAGCATAGTATACTCTGGTAAGGATTTTGTTACAATTAACATTTATATGCCTTCAGATTTGTCAGGTATACTAGAGATGGAAGCAAGGGCAGATAACTGTGATAGTGCATTTAAAATCATAAAAGTTCAGTAATGGTGAGTCATCCCTTCACTATATAACAAGAGAGTGGAAATATTTTCACTCTTTTGTTATTTATATTATTTTTTCACGGCATTTTCACAATTTCGATATATAATAAGTTATATCATTGTAAAAAAGAAATACTTATGGTATGATTTATATATGTAAAAAAATAGTAATTAGGGAGATAAGTTTATGAAAGATACATTTTATGGAGAAGGTAGAGTGCTATTAGAAGGTGCAATATCAAACATACAAGCAAAGCTAGATATAGTGCAGAAATATAATATAGCACATTTTGGTTCAAATCCAATAAACTATGTAATTTCAAGAGTCAAATCTGAAGAAAGTATGAAGGAAAAACTTGCAAGAAAAGGGTTTGAAGTAACAAAAGAAAATGCACTAACCAAAGTATATGATGCAGCCGGCATAAGGATAATATGCTCATATATAAATGACGTATATACAGTAGTAGATATGCTAAAAAAGTGTAAAGATTTAAAAGTAATAAATGAAAAGGATTATATAAAACATCCAAAAGAGAATGGATATAGGAGTTATCATATCATATTTGAATTATCACTAGATATCGCAGGGAAGATTTACCCGGTGTATGTAGAAATTCAGATAAGGACAATAGCAATGGACTTTTGGTCTGCACTAGAGCATGAAATAAAGTATAAGAAGAATATAAAAAATCCAGAGATGATAGCAAAAGAACTAAAAAATTGCGCCGACCAAATAGCAACTACAGACCTATATATGCAAACAATAAGGAACATGATAAATGAAGAAAATTAAAAAGTCAGGTGATAAAAATGGAGAAAGTATTATTAGTAGAAGATGAAAGAGAGCTTCAAAGAGCAGTAAAGGCTATAATTGAGCTTAGTGGCTATGAAGTAGTAGCAGCCTCTGATGGTAAAGAGGCATTTGAAATAGTTACAAAGCAAAATTTTGATGTAATAGTAATGGACGTAATGATGCCAGTAATGGACGGTATTACTTCGCTTAAAGAAATGAGGAAAATAGGTATAAGCACGCCAATTATACTTCTTACTGCAAAGTCAATGGTAGATGATAAAGTAGAAGGCCTAGATGCAGGAGCAAATGACTATATTACTAAACCATTTGATGCAAAAGAACTACTTGCAAGAATTAGAGCATTAACTAGAGTAAAAGAAGAAGAAACTAAGAAGTTTGTTATAGGGAATGTAAGCTTTAATAAGGAAAATTCAGAAATATCAACAAATGTAGCCTCCCTAAAACTAAACCAAGATGAAAGTAAAATAATGGAGATATTGGTAAAGAACCAGGAAAGAGCAGTAAGCTGTGAAGAAATGACTAGAAGAGTTTGGGATGAAAATGTGCCAAAAGATAAGCTTACAATGTATGTATCCTTTTTAAAAGATAAGTTTGATATCCTAAGCGCTGATATAATGATAAAAGATGAAGATGGATACCAAATTCAAAGAATATAACTTATAAGGAGAAAATAACATGATAGGAAAGTTAAGAAGAAAATTTGTGCTTTTTGCTATGATATCAATCATGCTTGTAACAAGTTTAATATTTTCAGTAATTGCAATAGAAATGAGGATAGTTACGGATTATGAACTAGACCATATCATATCAATTATAGCTGAAAATGGTGGAACAATGCCAGAGTATAACTCAGATAGTGCATATAAAAGTTCAAACTATATAACTCCAGAAACTAGGTTCTCAATAAGGTACTTTACACTGACTGTAGATAGTAATTTAAATTTATCCGTTTCAAACTTTGAACATATTGCTTCAGTAAGCGAAAGTGAGGCAGAAAAGATCGTACAAGATGTGCTAAGACTTAACAAGAAAAAAGGCTATTATAACGGTCAGTATAGGTTTTTAGTTAAAAATCTAGATGAAGGAAAAATGATAGTAATGCTAGATTCTCAGTCACAAATAAGGAGCTATAATGATTTTGTAAATAAATCAACTATGATTATTACTCTTGGACTGATAATAACTTTGGTAATTGCATCACTGCTTTCAAAAAAGGCAGCTGGCCCTATAATAGAGGCTATGGAAAAGCAAAAGCAGTTTATAACAAATGCGGGTCATGACTTAAAGACGCCTGTTGCAGTAATACTTGCAGATGCAGATGTTTTAGAAATGAAGCTTGGAAATGATGATGAGTGGGTAAAAAGTATAAAAAAACAAGCAAAGAAACTAGATGAGCTTATAAAAATTATGCTAAATCTTGCAAAAGTTGGCGAAAATAGTAAAAAAGTGCAAGAATATGTTCAGTTTGATGTCTGCGAGCTTGTAAAAGATGAAGTTGAAGGAATCAAGGTATTAGCAAAAAATAAAGAAATAGAGTGCAGCTTTCTAAATAATGAAATAAATGTTGTAAAAGACAAAACTGCTATAGCAGAGGTTTTAACTATTCTTTTAGATAATGCAATAAAATATACAGAAGATGGAGAAACTATAAAAGTAGTAGTAGGAAAACTAGGAAAAAATGGTGTTAAAATTGATGTATCTAATCCATATAATGGAAGCTTAGAAATAAATCCAAACAGACTATTTGATAGATTCTATAGAGGTGATAAATCAAGAAATGCATCAAAAGAAGGGTATGGCATTGGACTTTCAATGGCAAAATCAATTATAACTGCAAATAAAGGGAAAATATCTTGCTATATAGATGCAGAAAAGAAGATTCATTTTATGATAGTGCTATAATTTATAATAATGGTTAGGATAGAGCATGCATTTTTTAGCATTGCTCTATCTGTTTGTATTACTAATATATTAAACAGAAAAATGAAGAATATATCCCGAAGACACATTTATTAAATGAGTGTTATTCTTTTATTTTTAATAACTTACAAGAAACATTAAATTACTAAAGTGAAATAGTAAAGCCAAAAAAGAATTGCTTAATATGAAGTTTCATGAGTTGTTAAATAGATGAAAATTTTATGCATACATCTTGTATTTTAATTTTGTGTGTGTTACAATTAAAGTATAGATTATTTTATGTGTTTTTTGCATAAAATAAAAGAGGATACATCTGAATGTGTGAATCAGATGCATTCCCTTTTAATAAGGTTACATCTGAAATAAGCAAATTAAGCTTAAATCAGATGTTTTTTCTATTTAATGATGAAAATAAGTAGAATTATAAGAAGTAATAATACCACCACAATTAGTAGTAGTATAATGGCAAAATATGATTTTTCACGTTTTGACATAAATACCACCTCCCTTCTATTTTTTTCATAAGAAAAAAATAACTTAGAAGAAAAAAGAAGGGAAAAACATCTGATATATTTAAGACGTATCCTCTGTAAATATTATAATATATACTTGCTATAATTTCAATAAAAATGTCAAAAAAATAAAACAAATTTTCTGCATGATTTGACAATTTTCGACAAGCTTTATTTCACTTTTGTTACAATTTAAGAAAAATAGAAAAAAAT